>DATCQR010000269.1:0-9835 GCA_036569405.1 Candidatus Limnocylindria bacterium | reverse complement strand
GTCGTCAACGGTGCGCGACGAGTAGAGCAGGACCGCCGGTGGCTTCCGGTCGGCCGATGCGCGCTCGCGCAGCATCGCCATCAGGGGCACCACGCCCGACCCGCCGGCGACGAGGAGCAGCGGCCCACCGAGTGAGGGCTCCCACACGAAGTAGCCACCGATGGGGCCGCGCACCTCGACCTGGTCCCCCACCTCGACGATGTCATGAAAGTACGGCGAGACCTCCCCGTCCGCGATCCGCTCGATGGTGAGGTCGACCTCGCCTGACCTCGACGGTGGCGAGGCGATGGAGTACGAGCGCTGGGCCTGGTAGCCATCGGCCGCAGTCAGGCGCACGTCGTAGTGCTGTCCGGCCCGATGAGCCCGCCAGTTCGGCAGCTTCAGCGTGAACGAGCTGACCTCCGGCGTCTCGGATCGAATGGCGCTGACCGTGGAGATCTGCCAGGCGAGGGGCTCGGCCATCGGTCTCTGGAGGGTCTTCAGTCGCCTGAGTAGCGCTCTTCGCGCCAGGGGTCGCCGCGGTTGTGGTAGCCCAGCGATTCCCAGAAGCCTGGCTCGTCGTCCTCGCGCAGCTGCAGACCCCGAACCCACTTTGCGCTCTTCCAGAAGTAGAGGTGCGGCACCACCAGGCGCGCCGGGCCGCCGTGCGCGGGCTCGAGCGGCGCTCCTCCGTACTGCCAGGCGACGAAGGCCTGATTGTTGAGCAGGTCCGTCAGCGGCAGGTTGGTCGTGTAGCCACCGTACGAGTGTGCCGTCACGAAGCGAGCCCGCGGCTCGATCTCGACGGCGGCCAGGATGTCGTCGAGGCTCACCCCATGCCAGATGGTGTCGAGCTTGGTCCACTTGGTCACGCAGCTGATGTCGACCGTCCAATCGCGCGATGGGAGCGCGATGAAGTCCTGCCAGCTCCATCGGATGGGTGTCTTTAGGAGGCCGGTGATCGTGAACTCCCAGGTGTCAAGCGGCACCTGCGGCGTGGGGCCGGCAGAGAGGACGGGGAATCCATCGGTCAGGTACTGGCCCGGCGGCAGGCGGCTGGCCTTGTCGCCAGGATCCCGGGCACGCCCCATGAAGCCGCGCGACACGAATCGATCGGTCATGACCATTCCCTGCGAGGAACGAATTATGGCCTCGGGCAGCATATCCGGGTAGCATCGCGCGGACGGGCGTGCTCACCAGAGGGAGAATTCATGAAGGGCGATCGAGTGGAGGCCGTGGTCGACACCGGCCAGGGCACGCAGACCTTCGAGATCGAAGCGACCCGCGCCGGTCGCCGGATCGAGGTGACCACCAGTCGAGGAGTGGTCGAGGTCAGCGAGGTGACCCGCGGCGGCACGCCGGTCCGCACCGGACGCTTCATGTCCAGCCGGCTGATCGCGCTGGTCGAGCATCCTGCCCACGAGGGACGTGACTCGAAGGTGGATGTCCAGACCCGACATCGCATCACGAAGGCAGGCGACGGGCTCTAGCGATGCGGGTCCTGTTTGCTAATTCGGCGAGATGTGGTACGGTGCGAGGACAAGGCCCCGAATGGCGGGGACATAAGACCCGCGGCATCGACGTTCACTCCTCCTCACGGCTTTACGGCGAGACAGGATCGCTGAGGCCGCACGAGAAGGAGTTTTCTCTTTGTATACCCCGTCCACCTATTCAGACAAGATCCTGAGCTGCGTCGATTGCAACCAGGAATTCGTCTTCGCGGCGACTGATCAGCAGTTCTACGCGGAGAAGGAATTCAGCGAGCCGCGCCGCTGCGCCTCCTGTCGCGCAGCCCGCAAGGCCGCACGCGGCGAGAGCGGCGGCTACAGCAGCGGCTCCAGTTACGGCAGTGGCTCAGGCTACGGCGGTGGCTCCAGCTACGGCGGCGGTCAGCGCGAGATGTTCACCGCAACCTGCGATGGTTGCGGCGGCGAGGCGCGCGTTCCGTTCCGTCCGACCGGCTCCAAGCCCGTCTACTGCAGCAACTGCTTCAGCACGCGGCGCTAAGCCGCTCAGCGACAAGAGGCCCGGCGAGCAATCGCCGGGCCTCTTCCTTTTTCCAGCAGGATGGAACCGGCGCACGATGGGCGGTGTAGGGGTGGCAGAGGTGGAGGGCCGTCCACTGCTCGAACGCGAATGGATCGAATCGGCTCGACGCGGTGATGCGTCGGCCTTCGAGGAGCTCGTGCGCCACTACCAGGAGATCGCCTTTCGGACCGCGTACCTGGTGATCGGTGATGCCGATGAGGCGCGAGATGCGGCCCAGGATGGCTTTGTCCGCGCGCACGCTGCGCTGGGGCGCTTTCGCGAAGGCGCTGAGTTTCGCCCGTGGCTGCTCCGGATCGTGGCCAACGCCGCGCGGAACCGCCGGCGGAGCGCGTCGCGCCGCGCCGACCTGGCGCTGCGGGCGTTCCACGATGCAGTCTCGGGCGATGCGGCCCCATCGCCCGAGGTGCTGCTCCTTGCCGACGAGCGAAGGCGCGAGCTCCTGGCCGCGATCAATGGGCTGCGCGTCGACGATCGCCTGGTGATCGCGCTGCGCTGGTTCCTGGATCTCAGCGAGGAGGAAATGGCCGCCGTCCTGGCGTGCCCGCGCGGCACCGTCAAGTCCCGGCTGTCACGGGCCACCGCCCGCCTGCGGGAAGCGATCGGGGAGGCATCCGATGTTTGACGATCGCCGGGATCGGTTGGAAGCTCGCCTGGCCGAGCTGGCCGCTGAGGTCGAGTTTCCCGCCACGCCCCCGCTCGTCGCGCTGGTCGGAGAGCGCCTGGCTCAGGCGCCCCCGCGGATCGGTCTCGGGCGCCCGGTCAGCCGCGGCCTGGCGCTGGCCATGGCAGCGACGGTCCTGCTGGCCGGGATCGCGGTGGCATTCGGGATCGGCGTCGGCGGCCTGCGGCTGGTATTCGGACCCGCGAGCTTCTCGCCGATCCCGAGCATGGTGGTGGGACCCGGTCTTGGAGCGCCGACCTCCCTGGATGCGGCGCGGGGCGGGGTGACCTTCACCCTGCGTGTCCCAGGGCTACCCGAGCTCGGCCAGCCCGACCGTGTCTACCTGGCGGACCCGCCTGCCGGAGGAGCGGTGACGCTGTTGTACGGCGAACGGTCCGGATTCCCGACGGACCCCGCCTCGGGAATCGGCCTGATCGTGACCCAGTTCCGAGCCGACATCGGGCCGGACGTGTTCGAGAAGCTGATCGAGGGCGGCGTGCGTGTAATGCCTGCCCGGGTGCACGGCGAACCCGCCTGGTGGGTGGCGGGCGGAGACCACTTCTTCTTCTACCGTGATGCTCAGGGGCATATCGTCGACTCGACCCTCCGCCTTGCCAGCCCGACCCTGATCTGGGAGGAGGGCGGGGTCACCTATCGCGTCGAGGGCGCCCCCTCGCTGGCGGAGGCGGCCCGGGTCGCCGAGTCGCTCGACTAGCGGCCCGTCAGAAGCCGAGGTTCGGCTTCACCACCATCAGAAACACGATCACGGCGATCATCACGCTCAGGAACATGCCGCCGCGCTGCACCTTGTGCACGAGGGCCATCAAGGCGGGTGGCGGCCCGCTCGGTGCGGCGCCCGGCGGTGTCTCCGGTGGCGGGCCTGCCGTCATGTCAATGATCACGGAATGCCTCCCGCAGCGCGCCGAGCGTTGCGTCCGTGAGCGGCGTCGCGGCCTCCTCCACCGCGGCATGCGTCATGCGCGTGTCCATGGCAGCGATTCTCCACGTCTGGATCGTTTGGGTCTACCCCAACCTGCGCGGCTCCCAGGCCGATCAGCCCACCTCGGCCACCACACCATCCCATAGCCCGACCCGGTCGCTGATCCGCCGCATCGGGAATCATTGGCTCTCAGGACACTCTCAGGAACGACCGGCACCATCGACGCATGGCTGCCATCCCGACCACCCTTGCACGCGTGCCGATGCCGCGCACCTGGCGGCTGAAGCCAATCGACGTGGCGGCCCTGCTGGTCGGCAACGGGCTGTTCATCGCCGCGATGTGGTGGCGCCACGGTGGGCTCGACCAGATCCCGACGCCAGGCGGGCCGTTCATCGCGGCGGGGCAGCTGACCGCGCTGCTCGGCACCTACACCGCGCTGGTGCAGCTGGTGCTGATGTCCCGCTCGCCCTGGCTCGACCAGCTCTTCGGGATGCATCGCCTGGCCGCCTGGCACCGATGGATCGGCTTCGCGACCGTGTGGCTGCTGCTCGGCCACGGTGCGTTCACCACCATCGGGTACGCGGCGATCGGCCACACCTCGCCGATCGGTGAGCTGTGGCTGCTGCTGACCACCTTCCCGTACGTGCTCATGGCGACGGCCGGCATGGCGATGCTGATCGCGGTGGGCGTCACCTCGGTGCGCATCGCGCGTCGCAAGCTCGCCTACGAGACATGGCACGGAATCCACCTCTACGGCTACCTCGCCATCGCGCTGGCAACGGCGCACCAGCTGGTCGTCGGCAGCGACTTCATGCACGACCCGGTGGCGCGGATCTACTGGATCAGCCTCTACGTCGCGGTGGCTGCCATGGTGCTGACCTTCCGCGTCGGGCAGCCGATCGCCATCTCGCTGCGCCATCGGCTGCGCGTGGCGAACGTGGTGACCGAGGCCCCCGGGGTGGTATCGGTCTACCTGGTCGGGTGCCGGCTCGAACAGCTGGCCGTCCGAGCCGGCCAATACTTCGTTTGGCGCTTCCTGACGCGCGATGGCTGGTGGCGCGGCCACCCGTTCTCGCTCTCCGCCGCGCCGAACGGCGAGTACCTGCGCCTGACGATCAAGCAGTCTGGCGACTACACGAGACTGCTCCAGCAGCTGCGGCCTGGGACGCGCGTCTTCGCGGAGGGCCCCTACGGCGTACTGACCGGTGCGCGCCGCACGCGACCGCACCTGCTCCTCATCGCTGGCGGGATCGGGATCGCGCCGCTGCGAGCGCTTCTCGAGGAGCTGCCGGTGGCCCGCGGCAACCTGACGCTGCTGTACCGGGCCAGCGACTGGGACGATGTCGTCTTCCGTGACGAGATCGATCACCTGGTCGAGCAGCGCGGCGGCCTGGTTCGATACCTCGTGGGGCGGCGCGGCACGCGCGAGATGCCGACCGATCCGCTGCAAGCCCGAGCGCTGCGTCGCCTGGTCCCGGATATCGGGCGGCGCGACATCTACCTGTGCGGCTCGATCCAGATGATGGAGGCGGTCGAGGAGAGCCTGGAGATCCTCCGCGTGCCGCCCGCGCAGATCCACACCGAGCGATTCAGCTACTGACCGGAGGCCGAACCTTGCCGAAACGCGGCGTCATCTCAGCACTGCTCACCGCCATCGGCGTCGTGCTGCTCATCAACTTCAAGACCCCCTCGCAGCAGGGCTTCGCTGCGTTCAACCGGCAAACCGTCACCGGGACCACGAACACCGACGGGACCGCCTCGGCAGGTGGCACTCCGCCACCGACCGCCACGGTCCCGCCGACTGCGGCCGCCACGCCGACGACGAAGACCATCACGGGCCCCGCCATCTCGTACTTCTTCGGGACGGCGCAGGTGCAGGTGACGCTCGAGAACGGGAAGATCACCGACGTCACCGCGGTCCAGCTCCCGAACGAAGGGCAGTCGGCCTGGATCTCGCAGCAGGTCGCGCCGATACTGCGCTCCGAGGTGCTGTCGGCGCAGAGCGCGCAGATCAACCTCATCTCCGGGGCCACCTACACCAGCGCGGCGTACCGCCAGTCGCTCCAGGCGGCGCTCGACCAGGCGCGCGCGTGACCCTCGCCACCGGCCTCCTGCGAGTGGAGCAGATCATGGGCACCGCCATCACCATCGACCTGCGCGACGATGGCGTGCCCGTGGCGGCGCTCGACGAGGCCTTCGCCTCCCTGGTGCGCGCCGACGCGCGGTACAGCACCTATCGACCGGACAGCGAGGTGAGCCGGCTCGGCCGAGGCGAGATGGTGCTGGCCGACTGCAGCCTCGAGCTCCGCCAGGTGCTCACGCTGGCCGAGCAGCTGCGCGTCGACAGCGACGGCCACTTCGACGTGCGACATCGCGCCGACGGGGCACTCGATCCCTCTGGCCTGGTGAAGGGCTGGGCGGTTGAGGAGGCAGCCTGGATCCTGGACCAGGCCGGCGCGCGGAACTACGCGATCAATGCCGGCGGCGACATCGTGCTCCGCGGCGAGCCCGAGCCGGGGCAGCCGTGGCGGGTCGGCATCCGGCATCCCCTGCTGGCGGAGGCAGTGGCGCACGTCCTCGAGCTGCGCACCGGGGCCGTGGCCACCTCCGGCACCTATGAGCGCGGTGAGCACATCTCGCGTCCGCGTGCGGGCGATGGGTCGCGCGACTGGCTCAGTCTGACCGTGGTTGGGCCAAGCCTGGCGTATGCCGACGCCTATGCCACAGCCGGCTTCGCGATGGGGCATCCCGGCCTGGCATGGGTGAATCGGCATGACGGATATCGGGCCTACGGCATGATTGGCAACGCGAGTGGCGTACGCTGGATCGAAGGCAGCAACTAGGGGACGCAAAGGATGTTCTGGGACCGACACAACGACATCGCCCTGTGGTGGCCGATGGGCCTCGGCGCACTGGTATGCCTGGTGATCATCGGCGTGCTGGTATGGGTGGTGGTGCGAGCCACCAGCCAGCGCCATGGCTCGACCGAATCCCCCGAGGAGCTCCTGCGTCGTCGCTTCGCGGCCGGGGAGATCGACGAGGAGGAGTTCGCGAAGCGTTCGGAAGTGCTTCGGCGAAAGTAAGGGATGCCGCTTTCCTGCTGAAGTGTGGTGGCGCGGCATCGACGCTCACTCCTCCTCACGGTTTACGGCGAGACAGGACCGCTGAAGCCGCACGAGAAGGAGTTTTTTCTTTGTATTCCACCAACTATGCCGACAAGACCCTGAGCTGCGTTGACTGTAACCAGGCATTCACCTTCCCCGCCACCGACCAGCAGTTCTACGCGGAAAAGGAATTCAGCGAGCCGCGCCGCTGCCCGACGCGGCCCTAGAAGCCGAGGTCCGGCTTGACCACCATCAGGAAGGCGATGGCCACCACCAGGCCGCTCAGCAGCATGCCTCCGCGCTGCACCCGGTGCACGGCATCCATCAGGCCGGGCGGCGGTCCGGTGGGAGGGGGCGCCGGTGTCGCACCCGGAGGTGGTCCGGCCGTCATGGCCACGATTCGCCGTACGGTGGGCAGCTGGACCACCAACGCAAAGGTGATCGCCACCGTGTAGAGGATGATCCCAGCCAGGAGCCATCGGTCGTGGCGGGCGAATGGATCGATACCAACTGACCAGATCAGGCCGATGCCGGTGATCGGCATCGTCAGTCCCACCGGGATGACGCGGCGGGTGGTGATCGCTTCGGAGATCCGCGTTGCGAAGTTGCCATGCATCGGTTCTGCGCCGCCCAATCCACCGATGACGGAGAAGGAGAAGGTCGGGCCGAAGGCGATGATCGCCCCCAGCACGTGCAGAATCAGGAACCACGGCACCAGCTCGGGCATCGGTCTCCTCGCAGGCTCGTTTCCGGAACGACGTCCGCCAGTCTATCTCCGGGCGCTGCCGGCAGGCCAGATGCAACCTGAATGCACGGCCGGAGGGCGTCAGGCGTGGGGTAGCTGGACCTCGAAGCGTGCGCCGCCGCCTGGCCGGTTCGAGGCGCTGATACGACCGCCGTGATGCTCGGCGATCCAGGCGGCGATCGACAGTCCAAGGCCGGTGCCGCCCTCCGGCGCATCGGCCGCGCGCCAGAACCGGTCGAAGAGATGCGGCAGGTCCTCGCTCCGAATCCCGGGCCCCTCGTCCTCGACCGAGATGCCCGGATGGGCTTCGCCACGGATGCCGACGCGCACCTCGGCACCGTTCGGGGAGTGGCGGATGGCGTTGTCGATCAGGATGGCGACCAGCTGGCGGAGCCGGTCCGGGTCCCCCCCCACCGTTGCCGGCGCCGCGTCGAGTCGGAGCTGCACGCCGCGCGCGGCCGCCTGCGCCCGCAGTCGCTGAAGCGCCTCCCCGGCGACCTCGGCAAGGTCTACCGATTCGCGGCGCAGCTCGATGGCGCCGGAATCGCCGCGCGCCAGCAGGAGCAGGTCGTCGACGAGGCTGGTGAGCCGATCCACCTCGCTCTCGATGTCATTGAGCGCATCACCTACCTCCGCCACCGGCTGCCTGGCGTGGCGGCGGAGGTATTCGACGCTGCCGCGCACGACCGTCAGCGGGGTGCGCAGCTCGTGGCTGGCGTCGGCGGCGAACTCACGCTGGCGACGAAGCGAATCCCGGATTGGGACCAGGGCGCGCCCGGCGTAGACGAAGCCGACTGCCACCGCCAGCGCCAGCACTGCCAGCCCGCCGCCCAGCAGAACGACCAGCAGTGTCGTGAGGGTGCGCTCCTCGGCGGCCCGCAGCTGGATCACCTGGACCACGTGGGGCGCGCCATCGACCTCGACCGATTCACTGAGAACCCGGACCGGCGCCCCGTTGACCGACGCCAGCCGGATGTCGGTGGCCCCGGCGAGCGCCGCGCTCACCCCGTCGCGCACGGGGAGATCGGTCGTGTCGGCCGGCTTCGTCCCCATGAAGTCCCCGTCCTGGTCGAGGACGATCGAGATCGTCCCCGATCCTGGCCCGCCGAACTCGGCGCGCCCGATAGGGGGGCTCTCGTTGCCTTCGCCACCCGAATCGGTCAGCCCTCCAGGCGGCAGCTTGGCCAGGTAGTTCCGCAACCCTTCCGCCTGGTGCTCGAGCTGGCTGCGACCCGACGCGGCCAGCGACGCGTCGACGCTGAGGTAGAGCGCCGTTCCCAGGACCAGCAGCAGGATCAGGGTCGAGCCGGCGCTCCAGGCCACCAGTCGCCAGCGCACCCGGCTCAGGAGACGCGCGTCACCGGGCTGCCGCAGGACCGAGGGGTCGCTCACGCCTCCGCCATCCGGTAGCCGATCCCCCGCACGGTCGAGATCCTGGCGGATCCGCTGCCGAGCTTCGAACGCAGGTAGTGGACGTAGGTGTCGACGGTGTTGTGGGTCAGCATGTCCCCGTACGGCCAGGCGTGGTCGAGCAGCTGGTCACGGGTCAGCACCTGTCCCGGGTGGCGCAGGAGGCACTCGAGCAGGCTGAACTCGCGCGGACTCAGCTCAACCGGGACGTCGTCGACGACCACCAGCCGCCGGACCTCATCGAGCGAGATCGGGCCGTTGCGCAGGATGACCCCATCGTGCGCGTCGGGGGCAACGCGACGGGCCAGCGCACGCAGCCGCGCCGACAGCTCCGAGAAGGCGAATGGCTTGACCAGGTAGTCGTCGGCTCCGGCATCCAGGCCCCTGACCCGGTCGTCGACCGCATCGCGGGCGGTGAGCATCAGGATCGGCAGGCGTGAGCCCTTCGCCCGCAGGCGGCGGGCGACGTCGGTGCCCGGGATGTCCGGCAGGCCGATGTCGAGGACCATGGCGTCGATCCCGCCGTTCGCCTCGGCAATCTCGAGCGCCTCCTCGCCGGAGGCGGTCAGCTCGACGATATGGCGCTCCTCCTGAAGCATGCGGGTCAGCAGCCGTCCGAGCTTGGGGTCGTCTTCAACCAGGAGCAGGTGCATCGGTCGATTCCAGTGCGGGATGCCGCAGCGTCGCAAGGGTATCCCAGATGGCGGCGTGGGCCGGGTCGCGGGAGATCGGTGCATTCATGATCCGGATTCTTGGAGCCATTGATGGGAATCGCATGGGAGCGACGGGGTAGCGCTCTCAGGACCGTCCCAGACTCGGAGTCCAGCCTGGGGGCATGAACGATCCAGACGACACACACCACACGCTGATCAGGCCGATTGCCGCGGCCATCCTCGCGCTCGCGATCGCAGGCGGAGCCTTGGCAGGGGCAGGCACCACATTCATGC
>DATCQR010000268.1:0-2268 GCA_036569405.1 Candidatus Limnocylindria bacterium | reverse complement strand
CCCTTGATCAAGCGGGAGATGGTCGAGTGATCGACACCCGACTGGAGGGCCAGCTGGCGCTGGCTCATCTTCTTTTCCTTCAGCTGGCCTCGCAGCCAGCTGTTGAACGACCGCGGAGTCTGGAGCGTCATGCGCCTTCGTCCTGTGCCGTCGCCCACCCGGACATGAATCGCCCAGGTGGTGCGTGCGAGCAACCGCAGAATCGCAGTCGGGCCGTGGTCTCTCAATGGGACAAAGGTACCGACCGCAGCCGGCATGCGGTGCGACGTCAGGCCCGCGCGCTCTCCGTTGCGGCCCCGCCGGCGTGCGCGCGCCGAATCATGGGCGAGAAGGCGTAGAAGACCCCACCGATCACGATCACGCTGAGCGTGCTGAGCACGAAGTCGGTCAGCGCCACCGCGGTTCCGGCCTCTGGCGCCACCCCGTACAGCACGAGCGCGTACACGATCCCCGCCTGGACGAAGCCGATTCCGGCGGGCGTCAGCGGGATGGCAGTGAGGAGAGATGCAGCCAAGGCGACGAATACCGATGAGCTGATCCCGAGCTGCATGCCGGTGAGGTTCAGGGCATGGATCACGAAGTAGACCCGGGCCCCCTCAAGGAGCCAGACGGCCACTGTGATCGCGCCGACCGGCAGCAGGACGCGTGGCGTCAGCGCTCCAGTGCTGCCCTCGTGGAACCGCGCATACAGCTCCGCGACCCGTTCGGGGAGCACCCGCGTCAGGTGTCCGCCGAGGTAGCGCAGCGCGACGACGAGTAGCACGAGGACGACTGCGACCACGAACCCCGCCACGAAGAGCGCATCAACCTGCGGATTGTTTCGTCCACGAAAGCTCCAGAATCCCGCCGCGAGCGCGAGGGCGAAGATCACGATGATGTCGGTGACGCGCTCGATAAAGATCGTCCCGACCGTTCGTGAGATCGAGGCGCCGAAGTTGCCTCGCAGCAGGTACGCGCGGTACAGGTCCCCAAGCTTCGCCGGCACGATGCAGTTCACGAACCAGGACAGGAAGAGGATCTCGGTAGCGGCCCGGTAGCTGACGGGCGTGCCGACACGCCGAAGGATGAGCGTCCACCTGAGGCTGCGCAGGGGGAATGTGAGGTAGTACGCGACGAGACCGGCGAGGAGCATCCAGGGATTCGCCCCGCGCATGAGCTCGAACGCCCGGCCAAAGTCGACGTTGAGGATGACGCGGAACAGGAGGAAGACGAGGACCAGGCCGAAGACGATGGAGCCGATCGTGCGGACGTTCAGCAGACGCCTGGCAAGGCTCACTTCTCGCTCCGGGATCACCTCGTCGGGTGGGGCGTCCAGGAACTCGCCCGGCTCGTAGAGGGAGTGGCCGTGCTCGTGCGAGCCGGTTGGATGGTGGCCGGGTCGCTCCCCCGGCGGCTCGCTATCCCCGCTCATCCGAGGCCTCTGGGTCTCCCGCGTTCGGCAGCTCGGACGGTGCCGGTGCTTCCACGGGCTCCTTCTCAACCTGCTTCGGCGGCTCCGGGCCAAGGACCGGCGCCGTGGCGGTGCCCCGGCCGAGCCAGCCGCGGACGATGTTGCTCCACACGGCCCATCGGGTCGTGAGGTGAATGAGGATGGTCGATCGGCTGCCGTGCCATTCGTTCTCGGTGAGCCCCTCTCGAAGCTCGTCGGCGGTCGTGAAGGCAGGGAGAGCGTTGAAGCTCATGGCCACCTCGAACGCGGAATGGCTGTCGCTGCATGCGATGCCCACGATGCCGTGTCGCGCCGCGAAGTCGGCGGCCTGATCGTTGTGCCGGCTGAAGGTCACCCGGCTGTTGAACACTTCGATCATGTCGATCTTGCCGGCCGCTGCGAGGTTCTCCAGCGGCAGCCGACGGATGTGCGATGGGCGGATCGGATCGAACGGATGCGGGATCGAGACCAGCCCGCCCTGGGCGTGGATCTCGTCGGCCGTCTGGTCGGCGGTCAGGCCGCGAGGGATGGTGCGCTCCAGGAAGAGCCCCACCACCTCGCCGTCCGAGGTGGAGACCTCCTCGCCGAGGATCACGGTGAGCTGATCGTCGACGCCCAGAGCGGCCACCCGGTCGCGAACCGCGATCGCCCCCTCGACGTTGTTGTGGTTGGTCACGGCCACGTGCGTCAGGCCCCGCTCCAGCGCGACGCGGATGAACTTGTCCTCCGACAGGATCGAGTCGCGACTGAAGCGGTCATGGGTATGGAAGTCCGCGAAGGCAAGTGAGCGGCGGGCGGCCGACTCGACGGCGTGCTCGCGGCTCGCCTCGGCCCGTGCG
>DATCQR010000267.1:0-12475 GCA_036569405.1 Candidatus Limnocylindria bacterium | reverse complement strand
CAATTCCGTCGCGGCAGACGTCCTGCTGCGCCTTGCGCTGCTCGCTGGCCACCCCGATCACGATCGTCGCGCCCGCAGCATCCTGCGGGCCGCGGGCCCGGCGCTGGAGCGGCACCCCGCCCAGTTCGGAAGGATGCTGGCCGCGGCGGACCGCGCACTGGGCGAGCCGATCGACGCCGTCATCGTCGGCGACGCAATTGACCGGGCGGCAGTCGCCCTCAGACGCGCGGCTGCCACGCCATTCCAGCCGGACCTGGTGATCGCCCCGCTCTCGCCCGGTGCCGCTATCGCGGCCTGGCCCGTGTTCGAGGGGAAGACGGCGCGCGATGGCCTGGCGACCGCGTACGTGTGTCGTGGCTACGCGTGCGACGAGCCGACGCAGGACCCTGAGCGCGTGCTGTCCCAGGTGGGGCGCCTGTCCGACTGATCAGATAGCGCGCAGCCGTCAGGCGCCGGCGTAGGAATGCTGGCCGACGAAGAGTCCCGCACCGGCCCGCCGGACAAGGAGTCGGGCGGCGGCGCTCAGTCCGAGGCGGCCACGAGCGTGGCGTGGGTGCCGCATCGGTAGCAGGACTCATCGGCGGCGCGAATCGTTGCACCGCAGTTCGCGCAAGAGGCCAGCAGGTCGGCCTCGCACCGGGTGCAGAAGCGCGCGCCGGCGGGGTAGCGCAGGCCGTCGTTTGGGCAGTAGGGGACTCCGCGTGGCACGTCGATCGCGCCGTTGGGGGCGCGGGGCAGCGGGAGCGCCGGCAGCGTCGTCGATTCGGCCTGGATGCCGACCTGCGAGACCCGCAGGTAGCCGATGACGACCCACAGCAGGTAGAGCCCGACCATGCCGATGAAGGCATACGGCGCCAGCGTCGCGCCGAAGTCACCAAGGTCCGTGGCGATGAAATTGATGACGTCCCGGATGAGCTCCATGGCGCGGCGATTCTAGCATCGGCCCCAGACGGCGCCGGGTCGCCGGGCTGCGCTACACTCGGCCAAATCGTCGCCCCGCGAGGAAGATGCCCCGACCCCGGCTCGACCCCCGTATTCCGCTCGCCGAGCTCCACGTCCACCTCGGTGCGGCGGTAACGCCGGCCATCATGTGGGGGATCGCCCACGCCCAGGGGATCAGGCTGCCGACCAAGGATTACTGGGCCTTCCGGGAGCTGATCACCGTCGGACGCCGGCGTCGCTCCTTCGACGCCTACCTCGACCTCTTTCACTGGACCGAGCTGATCCAGTCGAGCCCGATCGCCGTCGAGCGCAGCGTGTACGAGGTCATTGGCGGCGCCTACCGGAAGAGCAACATCACCCGCATCGAGCTGCGCTTCAACCCCATGAAGCGCAACCGCGGCGGCGAGCAGGACCTCGACCACATCATCGCGGCAGCGGTGCGGGGCATGGACCGCGCGGTCCTCGAATACCCGCAGGTTCGCGCGGGCCTCATCCTCTGCCTGGACCGTGCCTTCAGCCACGACCTGAACGAGATCATCGCCGCCAAGGCGATCAGCTGGCACAGCCGCGGCGTGGCGGCGGTCGACATCGCCGGGCCTGTCGATCCGTCATTCCGATTCATCGACTATCGCGACCTCTTCGACGAGTGCCGGCGCGCCGGGCTGGGCGTGACGGTGCACGCGGGCGAGACGGGGGGTCCCGAGGAGGTGCGCGAGGCGATCGAGGCGCTTGAGCCGTCGCGGATCGGCCACGGCGTCAAGAGCGCCTATGACCCGACCGTCATGGGGATGCTGCGCGAACGCGGCATCGTGCTCGAGGTGTGCCCCTCGTCCAACCTCACCACGCGCGTGGTGCGCAACGTTGCCGAGATGCGCTTCATCCTGCGATCGCTGATCGACAACGCGGTGCCGTTCACCCTGTCCACCGATGGTCCGGAGATGCTGCGCTCGCATCTGCGCGACGAGCTGGCACTGCTGCTGCGGAGCGAGATGATGACGCTCGAGGAGATCCACCAGGCGATCCAGACGGCTCACGCAGCGAGCTTCCTGAACGACGAGCAGCCGCTCCCTGGTGGCGCGGCGGGCGTTTCTGCGGCCGGAGATGGCCACGCGCCGATCGCCCTCGAGGTCGAGGTCTAGGTTGATAGACTCGCGGCCATGTCCTCGATCTGGCGGCCGGTCCGTGAACGGAACCCTGCCCGCAGCCTGATGGTCGTGGTCGCCCATCCGGGCGACGAGGCGTTTGGCTTCGGCGGCGCAATCGCCCACGCGGCGGCGTCGGGTGCCTACACCGTCGTGGTCTGCGCGACTCGCGGCGCATTCGATCGGCGGCTCCTCGACCCAGCCCCGGCGCCCGGCGGCCGGAACCGCTCCTACCAGAAGCCGCTCATCTGGCGAAACCTGGACACCGTTCGCGAGGACGAGCTGCGCCGATCGGTCGGCCTGCTCGGGGTGCGGGTGCTGCGCATGCTCGACTACTCCGAGGAGGGGCTCTCGAAGGTGGACTTCGACGAGCTTGTCGGACGGATCGTGCAGCCAATCCGCATGCATCGGCCGGAGGTGATCCTGACCTTTGGGCCCGATGGAGTCAGCGGCGATCCTGATCACGAGGCGGTGGGGCGTGCCACGAAGGCAGCCTTCGAGCGTGCGGCTGAACCGCTCGCGTACGAGGACGACCTGGAGGAGGACCAGGTGGCCTGGCGCGCGGCCAAGCTGTACCAGCTTGTCGTGCCGGCCGCCGCGCTGCGTCCGCTCGGGGACCGAGCCCCCGATGGCTATGGCTCGCCGGATGGCACCGACACGCTCACGCTCGAGCTCGGGGAGCTCGCCCAGGTCAAGCTGAGCGCCATCGGCCGCCACGTGTCGCAGACCGGATCTGCCGGTCCGTTCCACGACTGGCGGCCCGAGGTGCGGGACGCCTTCCTGGCCACCGAGCATTACCGGCTTGCCGGGTCAAACCTGCCGGTGCCGACGGGCGGCGGCGGGCCGCCCACCGAGTCCGGACTGTGGGACGGCCTCGCCTAGCCTGGGCCCGACCGTCCTCAACATAGGTAGCAGCGATCGCCGGCCCGCTCTGGTACGCTCGCGGCAGCGACGCCTCCCAATGCCGGAAAGGAACTTCTCTTGACCATGGTCGACCAGCTGACCGACGAGAACATCATGGCTGCCCTGTCACAGGTCAAGGACCCGGAGATCGGGAAGGACCTGGTAAGCCTGGGCATGGTCAAGGCGATCGAGATCACCGGCTCGACGGTCGACCTCACGATCGAGCTCACCACTCCCGCCTGCCCCCTGAAGGCCAAGATCGAGTCGGACATCGTGGATGGCCTTGCCGTGCTGGGTGCGACGACCGTGCGGGTGGACTGGGCGAGCAACGTGAAGCGCTCGTTCGGGGGGCCGGCGGCTGACCTGATCCCGGGGGTCAAGAACACGATCGCCGTCGCCTCGGGCAAGGGCGGCGTCGGCAAGACGACCGTGGCCGTGAACCTCGCCGTGAGCCTGGCGCGCGACGGCGCCCGGGTCGGCCTCCTTGATGCCGATATCACAGGGCCGAACGTGCCGATGATGATGGGCACCAGCGGATCCCACGTCACCGGCGTCGGTTCCCGAGTCAACCCGGTGGTGGCGCACGGGGTGCAGATGATGAGCATCGAGTACTTCCTGACCGGCGGAGCGCCGGTCATCTGGCGCGGCCCGCTCATTCACTCCGCCATCCAGCAATTCCTGCGCGACGTCGAATGGGGCGAGCTCGACTACCTGATCGTCGACCTGCCGCCGGGCACGGGCGACGCCGCGCTGAGCCTGAGCCAGCTCATCCCGCTCTCCGGGGCAGTGGTCGTGACCACGCCCCAGGAGGTGAGCCTGCTCGATGCGCGCAAGGCGATCGCCATGTTCAACAAGGTCAACGTGCGGACGATTGGCGTGGTCGAGAACATGAGCGGGTTCATCTGCCCTGATTGCGGCACCGAGCACGACATCTTCGGCACCGGTGGGGCCAACAGCCTGAGCCGCGAGCTCGGGCTCGAGGTCCTGGCGCGCATTCCCCTGGAGCCCTCGGTGCGAACCGGGGGCGATGCCGGCGCACCGATCACCTCGACCCAGCACCCCTCGAGCGACACCTCGGTCGCTGCCGCCGCGCTGCGTGAGCTGGCTCGCACCGTCGCCGGCCGCATCAGCGTCATCGCCGAGCCGTTCGCCGGCGCCCGCGCCCGCGCCAGCTAGCCTCCACCCGGAAGTCCTGCCCGCGGGGGATTGCCGCCGCCCCGCTGCCGGTGAGAATCGGCTCCATGCGGATCGCCGTGCTCGCCGACCTGCACGCCAACCTGCCCGCCGTGCGCGCGGTGCTCGACGACGTGCTCGCGCTGGGCTGCGACACGATGTGGTGCGTCGGCGACGTGGTCGGGCGCGGCCCGCACCCTTCCGAGGTCGTGGACGAGCTGCGTGCCCTGGCCGTGCCAACCATCCAGGGCAACTGGGACGAGGCTGCGGCGCTGCACAGGAAGCATCCCGGCGTGGTCTGGCCAGACACGGAGGCCGAGACCGCGGGGCAGCTCTCGCTGGAGTGGACGATCAGGCAGCTCTCCGAGGACCAGCGCTCCTGGCTGCGGCAGCTGCCCGTCACCAGCCGGTTCGCAATGGATGAGCGTTCGGTGCTCCTGTTCCACGGTTCGCCGATGCGCCAGAACGAATACCTGTGGAGTGATCGACCGAGCCGCGTCTTTGCCCGCGTCGTGAGCGACCAGGGCGACGACCTGCTGTGCTTCGGCAATACGCACGAGGCCTTTCATCGGCTGGTCGGCAAGAGCCACTTCGTCGCGGCCGGGTCGGTCGGCTGCGGGAGGCTGGATGACATGAGCGCGCAATACGCCGTGATCGACGTCGCCGGGCCCGACGTGATGGTGAACTTCCGATCGGTCCCCTACGACCACTTCAGCGTCGAGGCGGACATGCGGGCGGCCGGCCTGTCGCCGATGCTGCTTCGGGCGCCGCCTTCGTCTCACCTGGCCCTCGACGCCGAGTCCGAGCATCTGGTCGAGGCCTGATTCCGGGAACGGACGCTCAGGCGCCCGCCTGCTCGCGCTCATATGGCTGACCGTCCGCCGCCGGCGGGGTCGACCGGCCGACGATGCCGGCCAGGATGATGATCGTGACCAGGTATGGCAGGGCATCCCACGTCTGCGGCGGGAGCTTCGCCACCACTTCGCCCAGGCTGCCGCTCGGCGGATTGAAGCCGATGACCTGCCCGAGAGCCGCGAAGGTGGAGAACAGGATCGCTGCACCGAAAGCGCCGATCGGCGTCCACCGTCCGACGATCATCGCCGCCAGCGCGATGAAGCCTCGACCGCCGCTCATGCCCTGCTGGAACTGATTGGTCGCCTCCATGCTGAGGAACGCTCCCGCCAGGCCGGCGAACACCCCGCCGACCATGACGTTGCGATACCGCAGGCGGATGACGTCGATGCCGGCGGTCTCGACGGCCCGTGGGTGTTCTCCGACAGCCCGGGACCGAAGCCCCCAGCGCGACCGGAACAGAAGGATCTGGAAGACCACGACCAGAACGAGCACCGACATCGCGATCGGACCCTGGTTCAGGAACATCGCGAAGATCCAGCCCACGACCGGAAGGTCGGTGACGGCCTTGGGAGGGATGAACGCACTGAAGTTGCCGCCGCTGGTCGGCGAGAGTGGCGCCAGGATCGTGTTCAGGTAGCCGGTCACGCCGAAGGCCGCGATGTTGATGATCGTGCCGCTGATGATCTGGTCCGCCTTCACCGTGATCGACAGCCAGGCATGGATGCCCGAGACGAGAAGCGCCACCAACAAGGCTGCCGCGAGTGCGATCAGGAGCGTCGGTGTGATGCCGAAGGGGAGGCTGGAGCTTGTCCCAAGGTACGGCCCGAGCGCGACGGCGACGACCCAGCCTGTGAACGCGCTCGCCAGCATCGTTCCCTCGATCGCGATGTTGACGACGCCGGATCGCTCGCACATGACACCGCACATGGCTCCAAGGGCGAGCGGCGCCCCGGCGCGCATGATGAGCGGCGCAATCGGCGGAATGACCTGGATGATGTAGCCGACGAGCTGGAACACCAGCCCCAGGACCGGGATCCCGTACAGCGTGTTGATGAACGGGTCCATCAGAGCGACACCTGGCCAGGATCTGGCGGTACGACAGTCTCCGGGCCGCCCAGATCGCTGTGGACGGCCGTCATTCGGAACAAGCGCTGGAGTGCGGGACCGGCCACGAGGAACAGCAGGATCATGGCCTGAATGACGTCGATCAGCTCGACCGGAATGCCGGCCCTGATCTGCATCAGCCCTGAGCCTGCCCGCATCGCCCCGAACAGGAGCGCCGCGAATGGGACGGCAAGCGGATTGGAACGGGCAAGGAGAGCGACGGCGATCGCGTCGAAGCCGACCGTCGTCGCGAACGTCGAGTTCATCTGGTGGTTGATGCCGAGGATGACACCGGCGCCAGCGGTGCCGGCGAGCAAGCCTGCCATGCTCATCGTCAGGATGATCAGCAGCCGCGGCCGCATCCCCGCATAGCGCGCCGCGTCCGGGCTTGCCCCGACGGTGCGGATCTCGAAGCCGAGCGTCGTGCGGTAGAGCAGCCACCATATGACAACGACCGCGGCAGCCGCGACCAGGATCCCGAGATGCCCGTTCCGGCCGATCAGGATCGGGTAGGCAGCGTTGCCAACGGCGTAGGTCACTGGCGTCGGCGATTGCGGAACGGCCAGGGGTCCCGTCACCGCCCAGGCCAGCACCGAACCGGCGACGTAGTTGAGCATGATCGTCGTCACCACCTCATGCGCCCCTGAGACGGCCTTGAGGAACCCGGGGATGAATCCCCAGGCGGCCCCGGCGAGCATGCCACCGGCGAGTGCGACTGGAATGGCGACGAGCGGCGGGGCCTGATTGACCGCCACGCCGACAGCGACGGCGCCCAGCGCTCCCATGAGGAACTGTCCCTGTGCGCCGATGTTGAAGAGCCCCGCCTTGAACCCGATCGCGACGGCGAGGCCGCCGAGGAGGAGCGGCGTGGTTGAGACGAGGGTGTTGACGATCGCCGACCCTTGCCCGAAGGAGCCGTCGAGCAGCGCCAGATACGAGCTGATCGGGAGGAAAGGATCGAAGGCGTGATTGGGAAGGAGCAGCTCCGACGCGAGGATGACCACGGCGCCGACGACGAGTGCAAGGGCGATCGACACGACCGGGAGGGCGCCTACCAGCCAGGCTGCCCGAACGAACCGGGTCAGGGTGGCCCGTGGTGATCGCGACTCGCCGGTCACGACGTCACGCTGGCTGCGCCAGCCTCCGGCCGCCCCTGGCCGCCCGTGGCCATCAGCAGGCCAACGTCATTCTTGTCGGCGGTCCGACCGTCCACGACGGCGACGATCTCGCCCCGGTACATGACGGCGATCCGGTCTGCCATCTCCAGGACTTCGTCGAGCTCGGCCGACACGAGGAGCACCGCCGTGCCGGCGTCACGCTTGGCGATGACCTGCCTGTGGATGAACTCGATGCTGCCGACGTCCAGCCCACGCGTCGGCTGGTCGAGGACGAGAAGCGAGAGGTCCCGCCCGAACTCGCGCGCGACCACGACTTTCTGCTGGTTCCCGCCCGAAAGGGTGCGGACGCTGGCATCAGCCGAGCGGGTGCGCACGTCGAATTCGTCAATGCCCTGGACGGCGGCCGCCAGGATCGCGTCGTCGTTTCGCAGGATCCCCCGGGCAAAGGGGGCGCGATAGTAGGACGTGAGGACGATGTTGTCGGCGACAGGAAACGGCAGGACGAGGCCGAACCGCTGGCGATCCGCGGGGACGTATCCCACACCGGCCTCATTCATGCCGCGCGGAGACCGTCCGGTCACGTTGGCGTCGCGAAGCGTCACCGAGCCGCCTGATGGTCGGCGCAGGCCGTAGAGGGCCTCGACGAGCTCATCCTGGCCGTTGCCGGCGACGCCGGCGATGCCGAGGATCTCGCCAGCGCGGATCTCCAGGCTGACCCCCCGGACGACCTCGTTCCCGCGGTCGTCCTTGACGCGGAGGGCATCGACGCGAAGGACGACAGGTCCGGGATGGGACGTCCCTCGGTCGATCGTGAGTTCGACCCCGCGACCCACCATGAGCTCGGCCAGGTCCTCCTCGTTCGTTTCGGCTGGAATGCGCTCCCCGACGACTCGGCCGCGGCGAATCACGGTGATCCGATCAGCGATCTCAAGGACCTCGTACAGCTTGTGGCTGATGAAGACGATGCTGTGCCCTTCCGCGGCGAGGTTTCGCAGGACGGCGAAGATCTCCTCGGTCTCTTGCGGGGTCAGAACGGCCGTCGGTTCGTCGAGGACAAGGATGCGGGTATTGCGGTACAGGGCCTTGAGGATCTCTACCCGCTGCTGCCAGCCGACCGACAGGCTGCTAACTCGCGCGTCAGGATCGATCTCGAAGCCAAATTGCCGGCCGAGCTCGACAATGCGGCGCCGCGCCGCCTCGCGGTCGATGAAGATCGGCCCGGACATCGGCTCCAGGCCGAGGAGGATGTTCTCGGCCACCGTCAGCACTGGAACGAGCATGAAGTGCTGATGGACCATGTCGATGCCGCGGCTGATCGCATCGGCCGGTCCGCTGATCCTGACCGGATTGCCGTTCAGCAGGATCTCGCCTTCGTCGGGCGTGGTGAGCCCGTAGAGCACGTTCATCAGGGTCGTCTTTCCGGCGCCGTTCTCCCCGAGCAGCGCATGGATCTCGCCGGGCCGAACGACGAGATCAATGCGATCGTTCGCGACGACGCCCGGATAGCGCTTCGTGATACCCCGCATCTCGATCGCTGGGGTGACGACCACGTCAGGTGGCTCGACCATCGGCACGCTCATGCTGAGCGGATGGAGTGGAGAGGGCGGGTCAGCATCGATGCCGACCCGCCCTCGGTTTCAGCCAGATCCGCGAATCACCGCGATCCGCGAATCACTTTGGCGGGGCGCCGCAGTCCGTCGGGCAGGTCGTCAGCGAGCCTGCCTTCATCGCCGCGAGAGCGTCGTCCAGCTTCGCCTGGAGGTCGGTCGGCACGGCGCTGGCATTATCGTGGAAGTCGGAGACGCCGACCCCGTCGTTCGTCGCATCGAAGGTCAGAGGACCGGGGGTCAGCGAACCTGCGTCGGCTGCCTTGAGGGCCTGGTCCACGGCCGATGCAAGATGCTTCTCGGCGCTGGTCAGGATGCACTTCGAATCGGCGGCGTACGAGACGAACTGGTCGACGTCGACGCCGATCCCCCAGATGCCCTTGTCGCACGCGGCGTCGAGGACGCCGTTGCCGGTGAGGCCGCCCACCGCGAACAGGACGTCAAGGGTCGAGTTCGAGGCCATCAGGTTCTGGGCGAAGAGCTTGCCGCCCGGCTGGTCGCCGAACGACTTGACCGGATCGAACGACTTGGTCACATAGGCCGATATCACGGTGATATCGGACTTGATGGACTTGGCGCCGAGCTCGTAGCCCTGGATGTAGCGAACGCAGGGTCCGCAGGTCGTCAGGCCGCCTACGGCGGCAACGACGCCGCTCTTGCTGACGGACGCCGCCACCATGCCGGCGAGGTAGCCCGCCTGGTCCTCCTTGAAGATGAGCTGGACGTACTTCGGCAGGAGCGCTGTCGCGTCGCCCTTGCAGGCGTAGGTCGGATCCACTGCGCCCGTTTCGTCGACGCAGATGTCCTTGCCCGGGCCGACCTGCTGGTCAACGCCGATGAACCAGATGTCGGGATTCGCCTTGGCCGCGGCGATGGTCGGGCCGGCGAGGTTGAAGCCGACCGTCACGATGACGTCGAGCTTCTCGTCGACCATGGACTGAATCGCCGTGGCGTACTCGGTCTGGTCCTTCGGGACGACGACGGCCGGGGCCGTGGCGCCGATGTCCGTGGCGCCCTGCTGAGCCCCCTTGTAGGAGTACTCGTTGAATCCCTTGTCGTTGATCCCGGCAGCGTCAGTCACGACGCCGATCTTCAGGTCGCTCTGTGGCGCGGCCGACGCAGCCGACGACGCTGACGCAGTCGCCGACCCCGTGTTGGATGGTCCGGCTGACGAGCCGTTCGACTGGCAGGCCGCCAGCACAAGCGCCAAGGTTACGAGGGCGGCGCTCACGCCGAGCCATCGCTGCTTCCGCATGGATACTCCTTCTCCCCTCACTCACTGATGGCAGGCGCCGCGAGCGATCGCGGGGGTCGGTCGCGTCCTGTGCCCGAGGGCGAGGCCGGCGCGAATCCGCGCGATCATACTGCGCGGTCAGGCAGCCGCTCAAGTGCCTTGTGCGCTCGGCATCCCTATCATCCGTCCGGCATGGACCGATCCGGAGAGCCCGCTCTGCGCCTCGTGATCTTCGACCTCGACGGCGTCATGTATCGCGGTCGGGAGCCGGTCCCGGGCGCCGCCGCGCTCGTCGCGGCTCTCCGCGACCGGGGCCTTCTCATTCGCTTTGCCACCAACAACTCGATGGCGACGCGAGCGACCTACGTGGCCCGCCTGTTGGAGATGGGAGTTCCAGTCGAGCTGGCCGAGATCGTGACCTCGACCTCTGCCACGATCGACCATCTGCACGCCCACCTGCCCGAGGTTCGCAGCGTCATGGCGGTCGGCGCGCCCGGCATGCTCGAGGAGCTGCGCGCGGCGGGGTTCGCTGCCACGGCGGCGGGCGACGCGGTCGATGCCTCGTACGACGGCGGACCGCTCGAGGGGTCGTTCCACGCCGTGATTGCCGGGCTCGACCCGTCATTCGACTTTCGGCGCCTGGCAGCCGCCACGACTGCGGTCCGCGCCGGCGCCCACTTCATCGCCACGAACGCGGACCTGCGCTACCCCACCCCGACCGGCTTCCTGCCCGGCGCCGGATCGATCGTGGCTGCCCTCCGCGCCGCGAGCGGGGAAGAGCCCCTGGTCATCGGGAAGCCGGAGCCCGGGATCTTCAGCGCGATCCTGGAGCGGGCCGGCGTGCGACCTGAGGAAGCTGTGGCCATCGGCGACAACCCCGACGCCGACATGGTCGCCGCCCATCGCGCAGGCATGAGGTCGATCCTTGTCCTCACCGGCGTCGCGGACGCGGCGCTGGCCGCGACCCTCGACGGGGAGCGCCGCCCGGATCAGGTTGCCCGCGACCCGTCCGAGGTGGCCCCGCTGCTGGGCGTCGGATTCAGGTGATGACGCGAGCCTCCGCCAGCCACGCCGACCATGCGGCCTCTGCCGCACGCATCATCAGGTCGACCACGGGGCGGGGACCAAACGCTCGCCGGAAGCCGTTGACCGCGATGACTGCAAGCTCGTCGGCGGTGAGCTGCATGGCGGCCGCGCTGCGCGCCATCTCCTCGGTGAGCGACGTATTCGCGACGGTGCGATCGTCGGTGGAGAGGGTCACGCTGACTCCGGCGCGGTGCAGGGCAGCCAGCGGGTGGACTGCCAGCTCGGCAACGATGCCCGTCTGCACGTTGCTGGTGGGACACAGGTCCAGGGTCACGTCACGGTCGCGAAGCAGCGCCATCGTGTCCGGATCCTCGGCGGCCGTCACGCCGTGGGCGATGCGCCGCACTCCGAAGGCGAGCGCCTCGCGGATCCGCTCCGGTCCGGGCACCTCACCGGCGTGCGCCGTCAGGTCCAGGCCGCCCGAGGCCGCTGCCAGGAAGGCGGCCGCGTGCGGGGGTGCCGGATACTCCGCCTCCGGGCCCGCCAGATCGAACCCGACCACTGGCGGCCCGAAGGCCGCCGCCGCCTTCGCCAGCTCGACGTTGGCGGCCGGAGGGTGTGAGCGCATGGCGGTGACGATCAGGCCGATGAACGGCGTGCGTGGACCGAGCCTGGAGGCCGCCTCGGCGACGCCACGGGCCACCGCCTCGATCACCACCGGGACGGACATGTCCCGCTCCAGGTGGAGGCGCGGCGCCCACCTGATCTCGGCGTACGTGACTCCGTCATCGGCCAGCGAGTCGACCAGCTCGGCGGTGACCCGCCTGAGTGAGCCTGGCGTCTGGAGGAGCGAGATGGGCAGGTCGAAGAAGGTGAGCAACTCCGCCTGGTTCGCGCAGTGGACCGGCCCGACCAGCCGCGAGATGGCGTCTTCCAGCCTGAGCTCCCGGCCGCCCTCGGCAGCGAGCTCCACCGCGGTCTGCGGCCGCATCGAGCCGTCCAGATGCAGGTGCAACTCCGCCTTCGGCAGCATCCTCATGCGATCGAGGTCCACCGACAGATGATAGGTGCCGATCGCCGGCGCCGAGCGCTGATCGCCATCGGCGTCTGGCTGGCGGTCGGGATCGGCTTCGGCCTGCGTTCCGCCGATCCGGCCCATGCCGACCCGCCCGGCGCGGCGGCTCGCGCGCAGTTGATGGCTGACGCTGCCGTCGCCGCGGAAGACGGTCTGGTTCGCCTCGGAAGCGAGCTCGATCGTGCCCGTGAGCACGCGCGGCGCGGCACGGCGCTGACCGCCTCCGGTGCGGCGCCAGCTCCGGAGCTGACCGCCGCCGCCGCGATCGTCGCTGGCGCCAGCGACGAGGCAGACGC
>DATCQR010000266.1:0-5553 GCA_036569405.1 Candidatus Limnocylindria bacterium | reverse complement strand
GTGGCTGGTACAACTGCGCCGATGACTCCGCCCGCGCGACGCCCTACCAATGCCATTGGTGCCGCAAGACGTCTGCAGGCCTCGAGCGGAGGGTCAAGGCCCGATGGGCGTGGTTCTACCAATGTGGTTGGTAGCGATCCGCTCCGGCCGATCATTGACGCGCTGACCGACGGCGCGGCCCGCCTGGAGATCCCAGATGGCGTCGCGATGGTGCTCGCTGTCTCCGGCGGCCCGGACTCCACGGCGCTGCTGTACGGGGCGGCCGGCATGGCAAGCGACCGCGGCTGGCGCCTGACCGTCGCCCACCTCGATCACGGACTGAGGGAGACCTCCGCTGAGGAGGCCGCCGCGGTGGCCGCCAACGCGGCCGGCATGGGGCTGCCGGCAGAGGTGCGGCGAGTCGAGGTGGCAGAGCTCGCCACCTCCGAACACCGGTCGCTGGAAGATGCCGGTCGGCAGGCCCGCTACCGCTTCCTCGAGGAGGTTGCAGCGGAGCTCGGACCGGAGGCGCTGATCGCCACCGCTCACACCGCCGATGACGCGGCTGAGACGGTCCTGCTGCGCCTGGCACGTGGCAGCGGGCTTAGAGGCCTGCGTGGCATCCCGGCGCGGCGCGGACGCATCGTCCGGCCGCTGCTGCACGCCCGCCGTGCGGTCCTGCGCGCGGCCCTCGACGCAGCGGGCATCGCCTACCTCATCGATCCCTCCAACGCGAACCTTGCCCACACGCGCAACCGGGTCCGCGCCGAGCTCCTGCCGGCCCTCGAGCGGCTGAACCCTGCCGCGGTCGAGGTGCTGACACGGTTTGGGCGCCTGGCAGCGGACGACGACGACCTGCTGGACGCCCTCGCCACAGCCGAGCTGGCGCGCCGACGCGACAGCCCCGAGGCGTCCATCGACTGGCACAGGCCCCCTGCACGAGCGCTGGGGCGTCGCGTGCTGCGCCTGGCGATCGGCGATCCGGCGCCCTCCGCCGAACGAATCGAGGCGCTCCTGGACGCCTCCGAAGGGCCGCGTGGCGGCCTCAGCATCGAGCTGGGCGGCGGCCGTCGGGCATCGGTCAGGGAAAGGCGCATTCGCCTGGACTGACAGCCATCGGTCATGGCCCAGATGGCCCGTTTGTTGGCGTTGCCGGGTCGCACCTATACTTGCCCGGCCTGCGCGCAGGCGCAGAGCGATCCCCCGCACCTGAGACTGAGAGAGAGCCACGTTGAGCAGCCGACTCATGCGTAACAGCGTTGTCCTGGTCGTCCTCGCCGTGTTTGGCGTGGCGCTGCTGTGGACCTACGTCGTCCAGCCCCCCTCCACCCCGCCCTATACCTACGGCAAGCTGCTGCAGGACGCGGCGAAGGGCGTCGTCACTTCCGTCGAGCAGGACGGCACGCGCCTGAGCGTCGTCCTCAATGGCGACAAGGAGAATCCCAAGGCCGTCGTGGTCCCATCTTCGTTCGTGAACGTCAACGCCGAGGTCTGCGCCGCCGCCGGCAGCAACGACCTGGGCAACTGCCCGATCGACTACTCGGCGGTCGAGGAGAGCGCTGCCGGGCAGTGGCTCGGCCTCCTGATCACCGCGTTCCTGCCCGTCCTGCTGATCGGCGGCTTCATCTTCTTCATGATGCGGCAGGCCCAGGGGACCAATAACCAGGCGATGAGCTTCGGCAAGAGCCGGGCGCGCATGTTCCTGGGCAACAAGACGGTCATCACCTTCAACGACGTGGCCGGGGTGGACGAGGCGAAGCAGGAGCTGGCCGAGGTGGTCGAGTTCCTCAAGTACCCCGAGAAGTTCAACTCGCTCGGTGCGCGGATTCCGCGCGGCGTGCTGCTGGTCGGCCCGCCTGGAACCGGCAAGACCCTGCTCGCCCGCGCGGTCGCCGGCGAGGCGGGAGTTCCCTTCTTCTCCATCTCCGGCTCGGAGTTCGTGGAGATGTTCGTGGGGGTCGGCGCCTCTCGCGTGCGTGACCTCTTCGAGCAGGCCAAGCGCAACTCGCCCTGCATCGTGTTCGTGGACGAGATCGACGCGGTCGGACGCCAGCGCGGCGCCGGGCTGGGCGGCTCGCACGACGAGCGCGAGCAGACCCTCAACCAGATCCTGGTCGAGATGGACGGCTTCGACACGAACACCAACGTGATCGTCGTGGCAGCCACCAACCGACCCGATGTCCTCGACCCGGCGCTCCTGCGCCCGGGCCGCTTCGACCGCCAGGTCGTGCTCGATCGGCCTGACATCAGGGGACGACGGGAGATCCTGAACGTCCACATCAAGGGAAAGCCCCTCGACAAGACGGTCGACCTCGACGAGCTGGCGCGCCGAACGCCCGGCTTCTCGGGGGCGGACCTCGCCAACCTCGTCAACGAGGCAGCCATCCTGGCCGCGCGCCACAACAAGAAGTCGGTCGCACCGAGCGACTTCAACGAGGCGATTGACCGGGTAGTGGCCGGCCCGGAGCGGCGCAGCCGCCTGATCACCCCCGAGGAGAAGACGATCATCGCCTACCACGAGGGCGGGCACGCAGTGGTGCAGCGCGTGCTGCCGAAGTGCGATCCCGTCAGCAAGGTGACGATCGTGAGCCGCGGGATGGCGCTGGGCTACACCATGAGCCTGCCGTCGGAGGACCGATACCTCCACTCCAAGTCGGAGTTCGAGGACAAGCTCGCAGGCATGCTGGGCGGTCACGTGGCCGAGGAGATCGTCTTCGGCGACACGACCACCGGCGCCAGCAACGACATCGAGAAGGCGACCGGCCTGGCCCGCGCGATGGTGACCCAGTACGGCATGAGCGAGAAGCTCGGTCCGCTGACCTTCGGCAAGAAGGACGAGATGATCTTCCTCGGCCGCGAGATCAGCGAGCAGCGCAACTACTCCGACGAGGTCGCCGCCAAGATCGACGCCGAGGTTCGCGAGCTCATCGATCGCGCCTACCAGCGCGCCAAGGAGTCGCTCACCACGCACCGCGAGGTGCTCGACCGATTGGCCGCCCTGCTGATCGAGAAGGAGACGATCGAGAGCGAGGAGTTCGAGTCGCTCTTCACCGGCGTTCTCCCGCCTCGAGGCAGCTCGGGCCCAACCCCGCGACGCGCGGGAGAGGTCGACTCAGGCGAGCAGCTTCCCACCCCGCAGCCCGCTCCCAAGCGTCGAAGGAAGCCAGCACCCCAACCGGCCTAGCCTCGCGTCGATCGCTCGCTGCGCGTCTGCGCGCGCCCTGCGCGTCTGCGCGCCTGATAACCGTGGGTAATCGTCGTGCACCGAAGGCACTCGATCGGGGCCGTGCGATAAGCCACGGTTATCACACGACGCGGGACGGGCCGGATCGGTGCATCTCGATAACTGTGAGTAATCAGGTCGGGCGGATCAGCCTGCGTGACGGCCGTCCTCGCGACATATGTCGCGATGGACTACGAAGGACCGGATACGTCGTCCATCACGTCGAAATATGCGCCCAGTGGACTCGGGACGACGGCTTGCACCCAACTCCGCGTCGTTCGTAGTCCGCGCAGCCATTCAGCACGGGAGCTGAGAGGCGGCAGCGCGCCCGATAAGCGTGGCTTATGGTCGTGCACGGATGAGGCTCGATCGGTGCCGTGTGATAAGCCAGGCTTATCAGGCTTATCAGTAGAGGCCCCATCGGTGCACGTTCATAAGTCCGCCTAATAAGCAGGACGGGACGGGGCCGAAGAGGGGTCGCCGGTAGCCCATTCGGGCCATTTCGGAGCCAAGATGGCTGGTCGTATACTCGCCTCCGTTGCGCATGAGCACCATGCGCGGCATTGCTCGTGTGAGGAGCCGCGGCACCCATGATTGAAGACCCGACCAGCGATCCCCAGGCCGATCCTCTGGCCGATCCTCTCGCCGACCTCAAGCCGGCGGCAGTCGACTGGCGCCTGGAGGGAGAGGCCGGGGCGCTCGCGCCGCGATCGGCCCTGGACGTGCTGACCAACCTGAATGAGCGGATCGCCTCGGGCAAGGTTGACGAGTTCCAGCCCATCGGCACCGGCTTCGTGCCCCTCGACAAGACCATCGGTGGGGGACTGCGACCCGGCGAGCTGATGCTGATCGGCGGCGCCCAGGGCGCCGGCAAGACCACCATGGCGCTGCAGATGGCCCGCAACATGGCCGCATCGGGCCAGGCGACCGCGCTCTACGTCTGCTTCGAGCACGAGGAGGAGTACCTCATCCAGCGCCTCATCTCCATGGAGTCCGCGCTCGGCCAACTGCCGAAGAAGACGGGCGCCGTGAAGATCCAGGACGTCAAGAAAGAGGTCATGCAGAGCTACGCCGCAGCGGTCGAGGCGGGGCAGCGCGCCAAGCTCGGCACCAACCCGCGCCTGCGACCGTCGCTCGAGCGGATCGCCCGCTACGGCAGCAACCTGTTCCTGATGCGCGGCACCGCGACCGGATCCACCATCGATAACCTGCGCTCCCTCGTTGCCGAGCACCGTGGCACGGAAGGAAAGCGCCTCGTCCTCTTCGTCGACTACCTCCAGAAGGTCCCGGTCATCCCGGAGCCGACAATGGAGGAGGAGAAGGTCACGCGGATCGTCAGCGGTCTGAAGGACATCGCCCTGTCGCTCGAGATCCCGGTGGTGGCCATCGTGGCGGCCGACCGCGAGGGGCTGAAGGCCAAGCGCCTGCGCAACCACCACCTGCGCGGCAGCAGCGCCATCAACTACGAGAGCGACATCATCCTGATCCTGAACGACAAGTACCACATCGTCGCCAAGGTCAACATCGAGTTCAACCCGTACCAGGCCCAGCGCTATCGCGACTGGGTGGTAGCCACCGTCGAGAAGAACCGCGGCGGACAGGACAACATCGACCTCGAGTACGAGAAGCTGTTCGAGTTCAGCTGCTTCGACCCGACCGGGCGAGTGACGGCTGAGAAGCTGATCGAGGAGCGGCTCTTCAATGACTGAGCCGGGGCAGCCGACGTCATCGGCCGACCCGTATCAGATCCTGCAGGTCCTCCCATCGGCCGAGCAGGAAGTGCTGCATGCCGCATTCCGCGCGCTGGCCATGAAGTACCACCCCGATCGCGATTCATCGGCCCGTGCAGCCCGACGCATGATGGAGCTGAACCAGGCCTACGCCATGCTCCGCGAACCAGAGCTGCGGGCACAGTTCGACAAGTCCCGGCGTGCCGCGCGGGTCCCGTTCGACCCGGCCTCCATTCCACCGATGGGCGGCCGCGCGGGGGCGCCTCCTCCGCAGACGCGGCGCACGAATGCCAGCAGCGCCAACGCCACCTCCACCAAGCTGGCGGACGGCCGCTACGCCGGGTGGACGCTGAAGGACCTGGCGGGCCACGACCCGGACTACCTGAAGTGGCTGGCGCGCCATTCCTCGGGCCTGCGCTACCGCAAGGAGATCTCGCTCATCCTTGGTTCCAAGGCCGTCGCCGGGGGCTGATCCACGTGGGGCCTTGACTTGCTACGCTTGGCCAGAATGAGCGACGCACAACCGACGACGAGCTTGCGTGCTGTCTTCCTGGACATCGGCGACACCGTGATGCGCCCCAACCCTTCGTGGGAGCACGTGTACGCCATCGCCTTCGAGGA
>DATCQR010000265.1:0-2514 GCA_036569405.1 Candidatus Limnocylindria bacterium | reverse complement strand
GAGTCGCCTCCATCCTGGTGCCGTATCCCCACGCGGCCGGCCACCAGCAGGCGAACGCCGACTGGCTCGCCGGCCGGGGAGCCGCGGTCGTGGTACCGGACGCCGAGCTCGACGGGGACCGGCTGGTGGCCGAGGCAACGGCACTGCTCGACGACGAGCAGCGGAGGAGGATGGGGCAGGCCGCGAAGGAGTTGGCTCGGCCGGATGCGGCGCGACTCCTCGCCGAGGAGCTCCTGGCCATGGGGGAGGGGCGTCCCCTGCCGTCGCTGACCGGGACGGCGGGTTGACGCTCATGGCGCCCATCAACGCCATCGAGCTGCAGCGCCTCGACGCCCTGGCCGCCGAGCGCGGGATCGCCCTCGTCGCGGACGCCGCGATGGCCCCGCTGACCACGCTGCGCGTTGGGGGAACGGCCGACCGCCTGCTCGAGGTCCACTCTCGCGAGGAGCTGCTGGCGGCGCTCGGCCTGGCGCGCGACTCGAAGGCTCCCTGGTTCGTCCTCGGCAACGGCAGCGACCTGGTGGTTGCCGACGCCGGCATGCGCGGCCTCGTGATTCGCAATCGGGCGAGGAACGTCGCGATCGACGGGCAACACCTGCAGGCAGATGCGGGCGCGCCGATGGCGCTCCTCGTCCGTCGTTGCACTGCCGGCGGCCTGGCCGGCCTGGAGTTCGGCACGAGCATTCCGGGCACCCTGGGCGGCGCGGTCTGGGCTGACGCCGGCGCGCATGGCCGCGAGATGCGGGACGTGGTCGTGGCGGTGGAGGCCTGGGATCCCGCGGACGGCAGCGTCGGGAGCCTGGATGCGGCCGCCTGTCGCTTCGCCTATCGCGAGTCTCGCTTCAAGCACAGCCGGGAGGTGATCGTGGCGGCGACCCTCGCCCTCCACCGCGACGGGCCGGACGCGATCGCTCGCCGAGTGGCGGAGAACCAGGCGCAGCGCGTGGCCACCCAGCCGCTGGCCGACCAGAACGCGGGGAGCGTCTTCCGCAACCCGCCGGGCGACCATGCAGGACGCCTCATCGACGCGGCCGGCCTGAAGGGGCTGCGCGTCGGCACCGCCGGCGTCAGCGCCCTGCATGCCAATTTCATCGTGACCGATCGCGGCGGTCGGGCGGCCGACGTGCGAGCGTTGGGTGACCGGGTCCGCACCGAGGTCGGCGCGCAATTCGGGATCGATCTCGCCTACGAGATCGAGTTCGTCGGCGAATGGGCCTCCGCCTCCGGCGACGAGGGTGCTGAATGACCGGGCGCCTCCGGGTCGGCATCTTTGCGGGTGGCCGATCGGCAGAGCACGAGGTGAGCGTCAGCTCGGCCGACGCGGTTCTGCGGGCGATCGATCGCGACCGATTCGAGCCGTACCTGGTGTACATCGACCGCGAAGGGCGCTGGCATCTGCCCGCCGGCCCGGCGCCGTTGCTCGGCGAGGAACCGCTGGCACAGCTGCTGGGAGCCGCCTCGCCGGCAGAGCAGACGAGCCTGCTGCGCGCTCATGCGGACATGCCGCTCACCGTCGTGGACGATCGCGCCGAGCTCGCGCCGCGGGCCATCCTCCGCTCCCTGGCCGAGGCGATCGACGTGGCATTCCTGGCGCTGCACGGGCCGTTCGGCGAGGACGGCACGCTGCAGGGGTTCCTCGAGATGGCCGGCATCCCGTACACCGGCGCCGGCGTGATGGCGAGCGGGGTGGCCATGGACAAGGTCGTCTTCAAGGACCTGATGCGTGGCCATGGCCTGCCGGTGGTCGACTACGCCTGGTTCCGTCGCGCCGCCTGGCGTCGCGCGCCGGAGCGGGTGCTGTCGGACATCGCGGAGGCAGTCGGGGAGCGTTCCGTGGTCAAGCCCGCTCGGCTTGGGAGCAGCGTCGGGATGACCCTGGTCCACGGCCCCGGCGAGCTTGCCGACGCCCTTGACGAGGCGTTCCGCTATGACAGCAAGGTGATCGTCGAGGCGTACGTGGCAGGCGCCCGGGAGCTGGAGTGCGGGGTGCTCGGCAACGACGACCCGCTCGTCTTTGAGCCGGGCGAGGTGATCAGCCACCATGAGTGGTACGACTACGAGGCCAAGTACGTCCCCGGACTGGCCGATGTCGTGCCTGCGGCGCAGGTCGATCGGGAACTGGCGGCGCGCGTCATGGAGCTGGCGCTGGCCGCCTATCGGGCCGTGGACTGCGCCGGTCTGGCGCGCGTCGACTTCCTGGTCCCGCCCGGCGCGGTCTATCTGTCGGAGATGAACACGCTGCCGGGCTTCACGGCGACCAGCATGTACCCCAAGCAGGCCGAGCTGGCGGGCCTCGCCTTCCCGGCGCTGATCGGACGGCTGATCGACCTCGGGCTGGAATCAGCTCGAGAGGGACGAACGCCTGGCAACGGCGATCTGCCGGGCAACGGCGACACAACCGGGGCGCCATGACGCGCCGCTCGACGACGACACGGCGGCGCCCGTCGGCTCATGCCAAGCGTCCCCGCGCGCCGCTGCGCAGGCGGGTCCGGCGCGTGCTGCCGGCCCCCGGTC
>DATCQR010000264.1:0-11436 GCA_036569405.1 Candidatus Limnocylindria bacterium | reverse complement strand
CTATCGGCGTCGGAGTCGGTGCGGGGGGGGGGGTCGGGACGGGCGTGGGTGACGGGGTCGGAGACGGGCTGGGCCATGGTGTCGAGGTGGGAATCTCGCCGGGGGTGCACTTCTCGATCGGGGCGAGCGGGGCGTCGAATGCCGGTGCCGGCGACCGGCGGACCTGGTCCTCCTTGCCGATGTAGCGCTCGATCCAGGTCCGGTTGGCCTCCTCCCAGGTCGGATGCGAGGCCTCGTAGTCGACGAGGTCGAGGTAGACCTTCTCCTCGGGCGCCTGCGAGCCCGGCGAAGCGCCTGGAGCCGCCGACGCAGCTGTTGGGTCGCCACATCCCGGTTGCCAGATCTTGCCGGTGGCCTCCTCGATGGCCAGCTTGCGGTGCAGCGTGTCACGCTCGGTCGGCTGGTGCGCGGCGGCAAAGTCCTCCGTCACCGTCTCGGTGGTGAAGTCGCCCGGCAGCATTCCAGTCAGAGCATCAACCTTGAGCGACACGATGTCCGCAGGGCGCGGGAAGTCGCGCGACGGCAGCTTGTTGGCCGCGCTCACCTCGGCCATGTAGTCGTGCCAGATGAAGGTCGGGCCATCGGCCGCGAAGACGTCCTTGATCGCCGAGAAGTCGCTGTTGCCGACCCAAACCCCCGTGATGATCGCGCCCTCGTCGACCTTCGGGTCCTTGTCGGGTGCCAGGTAGCCGAAGGCCTGCAGGTCGCGGAAGTCGTTGGTGGTGCCGGTCTTCAGCGTTGCCGGGCGGCGACCCGCATCGGTGCTCAGCTGGAAGCGCTGACCCCAGATGATGTTGGTGGCGGGGTTGGTGTTGTCGGCCAGGATGTCGGTCACCAGGTAGGCGGCATCCTCGCTCAGGACCCGCTCCGGCTTCGGTGCATCCGCGCCGTGGTCGTAGATGACCGTTCCATCGCGATCGGTGATCTTCTCGATCAGGAACGGCTTCGAGAGCGTGCCGCCGTTGGCGATGGCGCCGTATGCCCCGGCCAGGTCGAGCATGTGCACGCCGATGGTGCCCAACGTGAGGGATGGCACAGCCACGTCCTTCTGCTGCGGGTCCCATGAGAGCCCGAGGCGCTTGGCCATGTCGACCACGTTCTGGGTGCCGATCAGCTGCTGGGCCTTGGCGACCGGGATGTTCCACGAGTACTTGAGCGCGTCGCGCACGCGGACCGGGCCACGCTCGTTGCCGCTGGCGTTAGGGACTGAGTAGCCCTCGGCGATGATCCCCTTGACGTCCATGAGCATGGTCGCCGGCGTGATCGTGCCGCGCTCGAAGCCGGTGGCGTAGGTGATCGGCTTGAAGGCAGAACCGGACTGCCGATAGGCCTGGCCCACCACGTCGTACTGCGGCTGGTGGGCCGCGGTCGCCTCCCCGTAGTAGTTGGCGGAGCCAACGTAGGCCATCACGGCTCCAGTTCGGTAGTTGATCGTCACCAACGCGTCGTTGTTGATGTTGCGGCCCTGCAGCTGCTTGATCCATGCCAACGCGGCCTCGCCGTACTTCGCGGTCAGCTCCTGGTCGCTCAGCCGGTCAAGGTCGTAGGCCACGCCCGCCCACTTCTCGGCGCTCACCTGGTAGCCGTTGTAATTGAGCGTGGTGCTGATCACGAGGCCGCCGCGATCGAGCAGGTCCTCGTTGCCCAGCAGGTCGGCCGCGGCGCGGCGCACGGCGTAGACGAAGTGAGGAGCCTTGTACTGCCGGCTCTGCGGCGGCACCAGCACGATCTGCTCCGCGGCTGCCTGGTCCCGCTCGGCCGGGGTGATGGCGCCGGTCTTGACCATGCCGTTCAGGACGTAGCCCTGGACCCGGATCGCGTCGGCATCCGGCGGGACGACCAGGATCGTGTTGCCGGCGGCATCCGTGGACGGGACGGCCACCTGGGTCGGATCCAGTGCAGAGGGCGCCCGCACGAGCCCCGCCAGCAGTGCAGCCTCTCCGACGCTCAGCTGGTTCTCGGGCGCCGACGAAGTGATGTCCTTGCCGAAATAGCGGTTTGCGGCGGCCCAGATGCCGTAGGCGTTGTTGCCGTAGTAGACCTGGTTGAGGTACATCTCCAACAACTTCTGCTTGCCCTCGGTGCCCGGATACGCGTCTCCGACCTGCAGGGCGAGGAGCGCCTCCTTGATCTTCCGCTCCCAGCGCCGATCGGGGTTGGCCAGCAGGTCCGCGTCGAAGAGCCGGATGCGAACCAGCTGCTGGCAGATGGTCGAGGCGCCGGAGACCGTCTGCGAGGCCGAGAAGTTCTGCAGCGCCGCACGCACGATCCCCTTGAAGTCGATGCACGGGTTGGACCAGAACGTCTGATCCTCGGCCGCCACCTGGGCGTCGGCCATCACCTGCGGGATCTTGTCGTAGGTGAGGACGCGCCGCTGCTCGGCGGCGAAGGTGGCGAGCTCGACCCCATCGGCGGACATGACGCTCGATCCCTGACTCAGCTCGAAGTGCGCGAGCTGGGACGGATCCGGCAGGCCGCTGGCGTACGATGCGAAGACGGCCACGACGCCGATGAACAGGGCGCCGGCCAGCACGACGAAGGCGCCGAGGATCAGCGCGGGCAGTGGCGCAACCCGGTGACCGGGGCCTGAGCTGGGGGAGCGAGACGCCGGCGGCCCCCCTGAAGAGCGGCCCCGGGCCCGCCTTGGGGGCCGTCCGTCCATTGAGGCCAAGCCTAGCACGGAGCGACCGGGCACTCCGGAAAGCCGTTGGACGCGCCTTATACTCCACAGCCTGTGAAGATCGATAAGCGCGAAGCAGCCGTCGACGCGCTCCTTAGCAATCGGGTTGCGCAAGTCGTCGAACATGACGAGCTGCGACGCCTACTCCTCGCGGGCGACCGACCATTGCGAGTCAAGTTCGGTGTCGACCCAACTAGCCCCGACCTGCACATTGGCCATGGCGTGCCATTCGAACGCCTCCGGGCTTTCCAGGACTTGGGCCATCTGCCGGTGTTGGTGGTTGGCGATACGACCGCCCAGATCGGTGATCCTTCCGAGCGTAATTCGACGCGCCCGATGCTCACCGCGGACCAAGTGCGCGCCAATGCTGAGACCTATCTCGCCCAATTCGGGCTGATCGTGGATCCTGAACGGACAGAGGTTCGCTGGCAGAGTGAATGGTTCGGGCGCTTCGGACTCGGAGACGTATTCAAGCTACTGAGCGATTTCACGCTCGCGCGAATAATTGAGCGCGACACGTTCGCCAAGCGCCTGAAGGATGGGATCCCCATCAGCATGCATGAGACGCTGTATCCGCTGCTCCAGGCGTACGACAGTGTCGCGGTACAGGCCGACGTCGAACTCGGTGGCACTGATCAAACCTTCAACCTGCTCGTTGGGCGCGATCTGCTCCGCGACCATGGCCAAGCGCCGCAGCAGATCATGACCGTCGAATTGCTTGTCGGCACCGATGGCGTCCAGAAGATGAGCAAGTCGCTTGGCAACGCGATTGGCTTGACCGATGCTCCGTACGAACAGTACGCGAAGACCATGAGCATCCCTGATGAACTCATGGACAACTGGGCGCACCTCGTCACGCGATGGACCAACGCTGAGGCAGATAGCCTCGTAGCCGCCCTCTCCGCAGGTGAAATCCACCCCAAGGCCGCGAAGCAGCGCTTGGCGCGCGAAATCGTGAGCCGCTGGCACGGCGAGGGAGCCGCTGAATCAGCAGCGGAGGAATGGGAGCGCGCGATCGGCCGAGGCGAGGGAATCACCGATATTGCGACCATCGATCTCGCAGCGCCCGACGGGCAGCTCTCCTTGATTCAGATCATGACGATGTCCGGCTTGGCTGGCTCGAACACGCAAGTACGGAATCTTGTTCGTCAGGGCGGCGTGCGGCTTAATGGCGAAGTAGTCGCCAGTCCTGACATCCCCACGTTTGCGCCCGGTGACCAGCCGGAGATTCGTGTTGGGAAACGCGTAGGGAAGCGCATCCGCGTGACGAAGTAACAGGTTTCGACAGCCATAGCCAGCGCCTCGAGCTACGTCAGCGCGACGTCGGGGAACGTCGCACGAAGTTGGACAGCGCTGCGTCAATGCTTCTCGCCGGCACCCACCTTGGCCTGGTGGTCGGCGATGACGCGGTCAGATATCGTGCTCGGCACCTCGGCATAGTGGTCGAGCTTCCAGCTGAACCGGCCCCTCCCCTGGGTGATGCTGCGCAGCTCGGTGGCGTAGTGGAACATCTCGGCCTGCGGCACCTGGGCGCGAAGGTGCTGCATCCCGTCGGATGAGTCCATGCCCAGCACGTGCCCGCGCTTGGCGGTGATCTGTCCCATCACGTCGCCCATGTAGGCATCCGGGACGGTCACCTCGACCTCCAGGATCGGCTCCAGCAGGGTCGGGTCGGCTTCGGGGAAGGCGCGCCTGAGGGCCTGGCTGGCGGCCACCTTGAAGGCCATCTCCGAGCTGTCCACGGTGTGGTAGCTGCCATCCACAAGGCGAGCGCTGAGGTCCACGACCGGGTAGCCGGCCAGCACCCCCTCGGCGAGGGTCTCACGAAGCCCCTTCTCGACCGCGGGGATGTACTGCCTGGGAACCACGCCGCCGACGATCTTGTCGCCGAACTGGAAGCCCGATCCGGACGGCAGCGGCTCGAACTCGATCACCACGTGGCCGAACTGCCCATGGCCGCCGGTCTGTCGCTTGAAGCGGTTGTCGATCTTTGCTGGCTTCCGAATGGTCTCCCGGTACGGCACGTGCGGGCTGCCGGTGCGAACCGATGCCCCGAACTTGCGCTTCAGCCGCTCGACCAGGACATCCACGTGGGCGTCGCCCATCGCGGTCAGGATCGTCTCGCCGGTGCCCTCCTCGCGGTGCACCCGGGCGCACGGCTCCTCCTCGAGCATGCGCGAGAGAGCCTGGCCGAGCTTGTCGAGGTCCGCCTTGCTCTCAGGCTCGATGCTGACCTGCAGGCTCGGCGACGGGAACTCGAGCGGCGGGAGGCTGACCGCCTGGTTGCGGTCCGCCACGAGGGTGTCACCGATCTGGGTGCTCGCCAGCTTGGCGACCGCAACGATGTCGCCCGGACCCGCCTGGGGCATGTTCTCCTGCTCCTTGCCCAGCAGGCCAAGGATGTTGCCGATCCGCTCCTCGGCTTTGCGCGTCGCATTCCACAGGTGGCCCTGGGCATGGAGGGTGCCGGCCACGATGCGGAAGTAAGTGAGCCGGCCCACGAAAGGGTCCGCCGTGGTCTTGAAGACCTGTGCCACGAGAGGGGCGTCCGGGTCGGGCTCGATGCGCTTGCCGTCGCTCGTGGTCCGGGCGCCGACCTCGGCCGCCGAGGGGATGTGCTTGGCGATCATGGATGCCAGCTCGCGGACGCCGATGTTCTTCAGTGCGCTCCCCACGAAGACGGGCACCACGCTGCCCTCGCGGGTTCCCTTGTGGACGGCCGTCTCGATCTCCTCGTCGCTGATCGTCTCGCCGTCCAGGTAGCGGGTCATCAGCTCGTCGCTCGCCTCGGCCGCAGCCTCGACCAGGGCCTCGCGGCGGGCCTCCTCGCCGGCTCGCATGTCGTCGGGGATCGGCACCTCGCTCGGGTTGCCGCTCTCGTACACGTTGGCGTGCTGCTCGATGACGTCGATATAGCCACGAAACGACTCGGCGGAGCCGATCGGCAGGTAGACGGGCGCGATCTTGGGGCCGAACTTCGCCTTCAGCCCGTCCAGCACGGCATCGTAGTTGGCGTTCTCGCGGTCCATCTTGTTGACGAAGATGAAGCGGGGCAGATTGCGCTCCTCGGCCAGCCGCCAGACCTCCTCGGTGCCGACCTCGACCCCCGCGGAGGCGTCGACCACCAGGATCGCGGCGTCCACCGCCGCCAGGGCCTCGATGACATCGGCCTGGAAGTCGGCATAGCCGGGGGTGTCGACCAGGGTGATGCGGGCATCGTCGGCCTCGAGGGTCCCGATCGCGAGGTTGATGCTCTGCCGCCGCTTCTGCTCATCAGGGTCGTGATCGAGCGCTGCGGATCCGGCGTCGACGCTGCCCAGTCGCGCAATGGCGCCGGCGTCGAAGAGCATCGCCTCGGCGAGACTCGTCTTCCCGGCGCCACCGTGGGAGATGAGGGCCACGTTCCGGATCCGATCAGGACTGGTCGGCTTCATCGGTGCTCCTTGTGCGCGGGTCGCAGCAGCCGAGGCCGAATCCGCCTCGTGCGAATCTTCAAGCCGAGATGAAGGCCAATTATAGGGAGGCGGCGCGGGCTGCCGGTATCGCAAGCGGGTGGTGTGATAGCCAACCTCAGGCCGCAGGCCCGATGGCATCGTAGCTCGCCCGGAGCCAATCCGGCTCGCGTTCATCCCAAAGGCCGAACACCCACTCCGGCCCAAACATGGCGGGCAGGTCAAGCGTCGTGCCGACGGTCTGGAAGTGATGGACGACCTCGGCACCGGCGGCGATCGCGGCGGCGCGATCGTCAGTCAACAGCCGCAGTGCGTACTGCGTACCCATCGCGGCCGCCAGGATCGATCCGCCCGGATGGACGAGGGCCGGCCCGTCGAAGACGAGCCAGCGAGCGTCGGCCGGGAGCGCCTGGTTGAGCTCCTCCCAGAGCCGATCGACGACGGTCGGATGCGTGCCCAGGTGTCGCCGGTCGAGATCCGCCGGCGGGGGTCCGAAAAACCCCTCGGCATCGGATCGACCGTGCGCCAGGTAACGCAGCGCGCCGGCGTTCTCGGCCCGATCGAGGAACGGCACCATCGGGCCCATGGTAGGGAGGCCGCTGTTGCATTGCTACAATCGGTGCTCCCCACACCGACCGGAGGACCGATGTCCGGCCACAGCAAATGGTCACAGATCAAGCGGCAGAAGGGTGTCAACGACGCCCGGCGCGGAGCGCTGTTCACGAAGCTGACGCGCGAGATCATCACTGCCGCGCGCCAGGGTGGTGGCGACGTCGATGGCAACTATCGGCTGCGGATGGCGATCGACAAGGCGCGCGACAACAGCATGCCGATGGAGAACATCAAGCGTGCAATCGAGCGAGCCACCGGCGCCGGTGCCGACGCGGTGCAATACGAGGAGATCACCTACGAGGGGCTCGGCCCGGCCAACGTGGCGGTGATCGTGGCCGTGATGACCGACAACCGGAACCGCACCGCCTCGGAGGTCCGCAGCATCTTCACCAAGGTGGGAGGCTCGCTGACGCCGGTCGCATGGCAGTTCCAGCAGCGCGGCCTGCTGAGCATCCCGCTCAAGGGGAGTGACCCTGACGAGGTGACGCTGGCGGCCATCGATGCAGGGGCCACCGACGTCGACACTCCCGAGGGCGGCGTGATCCTGGTCATGACTGAGCCCGCCGACCTTGAACGCGTGCGCTCGTCGCTGGCCGACGCTGGCCACCCCGCGACCTCGGCGGAAGTCTCGATGGAGCCGACCACCAAGGTCGAGATCTCCGACGAGAAGGCCGCCCGCCAGGTGCTGGGCTTCGTCGAGCGCCTCGAGGAGCTGGAGGACGTGCAGAACGTCTACGCCAACTTCGACCTGCCCGATGCGCTGATGGAGCAGCTGGAGGCATCGGTCGCCTGACCCCGCGCGACGCTACGATGCTGCGGTGATCGCGCTCGGCATCGACCCAGGCACCGCCCGCTGCGGATTCGGGGTGGTGGCCCTCGACGACGGTCGGCTTCGATTGATCGACGCCGGAGTCATCCGCACGGAGAGCGCCGAGACCGATGCGGATCGGCTGCGTTCCCTGCACAGTGCCCTGACCGAGCTCTTCACCCTGCACCATCCGCATCGAGTCGGGGTCGAGCGCCTCTTCTTCCAGCGCAACGTGCAGACCGCCATGGCCGTCGGGCAGGCGCGTGGCGTTGCCCTGCTCGCCGCCGCCGAAGCCGGACTGCTGGTCGACGAGCCGACGCCGAACGAAGTGAAGCAGGCGGTCTGCGGCAACGGCGCCGCCGACAAGGCCCAGGTAGCGTCCATGGTCGCTCGCCTGCTGGGGATTGCCCTCGATGGCGTGGCCGACGACGCGACCGATGCGCTGGCGGTGGCAATCGGCTGCGCGTATCGCGGCATGACCAGCGCACGCCTCGCCGTGATCGGATGATCGGCTCGCTGCGCGGGCCGGTCACGCACGTCGGCCAGGAATTCGTGCTGGTGGAGCTGGGTGGCGTCGGCTATCGGGTGCTGGTCGGTCCGTCTCTGCTCGCCCAGCTTCGGCTGGGTAGCGAGGCGCGCATCTTCGTGCACCATCTCGTGCGCGAGGACCAGCAGGCGCTCTTCGGCTTCGCCTCGCCGGAGGAGCTTGCCTTCTTCGAGCTGCTCATGACCGTGACCGGCGTCGGGCCGCGCCTGGCGCTCGCCATCACCAGCGCCCATGCCGTGACCAAGCTCCAGTTGGCGATCGTCACTGACGACGCGGACCTGCTCACCTCGGTCAGCGGGGTGGGACGCAAGACGGCCCTGCGCATCATCCTGGAGCTGAAGGAGAAGATCCACGCTGCCGGGATCGCAGCCGGCGGGGGAGCGAGCACCGACTCGGACGTCGTCGCGGCGCTGGAGTCGCTGGGCTATACCGCCTCGGAGGCTCGACGCGCCGCCGGGGCGGTGGCCGGAGGCGAGGACGGCCTCGACCTGCGCATCAAGGCAGCCCTCCAGGAACTGGCCCGCAACCGATGACCGTGCAATCGAAGCGCTGGAACGACTTTGAGGTCGCCCGAAGGATCCTCAGCGAATTCCGTGTCTGGGCTGTCGTCGGAGCCTCGCCGGACCCCACCCGAGCCAGCTTCGGCGTCACGCGCTCGTTGATGCGATTCGGGTTCGAGGTGATCCCCGTCTACCCGCGCGAGACGACGATCCATGGCCTCGCCACGGTCCCGGACCTGCGCACCGCAGCGGCTCAACGGCCCGCCGGCAGCCCCATCGAAGTGGTCGACATCTTCCGCGCATCCCACCGCGCAGGAGCGCACGTGGACGAGGCGATCGAGATCGGCGCGAGGGCCGTCTGGCTGCAGCTGGGTGTCTGGGACGAGGAGGCCGCGGAGCGGGCGGCGGCTGCCGGACTGCTGGTGGTGATGGACCGTTGCCCGGCGATCGACTTCCCGCAGCTGGAGCCAGGCTAGATTCAGTCGTCGCGGCGCAGGACCAGCCCGATCTTTCCGAACGGGGGGCGCGGGTCGGCGTAGGTCTTGACCCGGGGGTCGGCCTCGCTCTGCACCCCGGTATCCCAGAGTCGATTGGATGCGTCGAACGAGACCTCGGCCAGCTGCGGCCAGCGTTCCAGCATTCGAATCCCGATCTCATTCACGAGGTGCTGGATCGATAGGCTGACGAACCCGTGGAAGACCGATGCCGCCAGGTCGGCGACCTGCTCGCCCGCCACGTATCGGCCAGGGTCGCCGCCGAGGGCGTCCAGGGCGTCCGTGTACCGCCACCCGATGTCGGACCAGACGTAGAGCGGGCGATCGGGGCGTTCGGGGAGCGTGGTGTGCTCGTCGCGCGCGAAGTCCGCGAAGGCGCTGCCAGTGATCTTGATCAGCTGAAGCTCCGTTCGTCCGCAGCGGTGGCCGGCGATTCTTATACCGTCCTCGTGGCGCTCCAGCTCGAGGGACGCCGTGGAGCGGTCGTTGCGGTCGCGGGCGAAGAGGACCTCGGAGGCGGCGAAACCGTCTCCATCGTCAGCCGGGACCAGCGCTGCGGGGAATGGCAGCTCGCGCCCGTGCATCGTGAGGTGTTCCATGTCCGGGTAGGTCGCCAGGAATGCCGACCCAACGTGGTGGAGCCAGCCCTCGAGGGTGGGCGCCTTCGATGCCAGGGAGGCCGTGTGCATGAAGTTCTTCATCGTGTCGGTCGCCACCACCCGCCGGTTGTCGCCACGGGTGTACGCGTCAAGGAACGCGGTGCCGTGCACCGTCACCTCGAGCTCGGCCGCCATCAGGGTGTTCTCGCGGCCGCCGAATGGCGACTCGGGGATCTGCCTGACCTCCCGCAAGGGCGGCCCGTAGGTGCGGTACACCTTGACATCGGCCTTGCCATAGTGGATCTCGTATTGCATCAGGACCCTTCCTCAGGGTCGAGGTAGTCGCCGCGCATGCGGCCAAGCCGGTCGCCGGCGATTTCGATTACCTCATCGAGGCCACGGGCCAGCTCCGCCGCACGATCGTTGCGCATCGCGGCCTCGATCAGCGGCCCCATCGCCGACGGCGGCCGACCTGCCACGAAGACCACGTACCGAAACCCGAATCGCCCCTCGTACACCTCGTTCAGCATGGCCAGCTCTTCGAGGACGGGCTGCCCATCCTCTTCCGGCGACCCGTAGCCCTGCTCGTCGAATGACGCTGCTGAGACCAACGCGGAATCGCCGCCCAGTGTGGGATGCGCGTTCAGCAGCTCGATCTGGTCCGCCTCGGGCATCGTTCGGGCCACCTCGCGGGCCGTCGCCAGGAACGAGTGGTAAGAGTCGAAGGGCCGAGCCGCTGCGAGGCGCCGCAGGAACCCGCCAGCGCCCTCGAACAGGGGAGCCACCTCATCGGCGAATGCGTCCGCTGACAGGTCGTTCAGATCGTCGATCGAGAGGTAGCCCATCAGGTGCCGCGATAGGCCGAGATCCCGAAGGGGGAAAGCAGGAGCGGCACGTGGTAGCTGCGCTCCGCGTCGTCGATCCGGATGCCGACCGCCAGGTTCTCGAAGAAATCGGCGTCTCGATCGAGAGTCGCCGCATAGGCCGCCAGGTCGAAGACGAGCTGGTAGTCGCCGACCTCCAACTCGCCCGGCAGCAGCGAGGGTATGCGGCCATCTGCATCGGTCGCAAGCTCGGTGATCAGCTCCGGACGGCCGTCCTGCTCGAGCCGGAAGAGCGCCACCGGCAGCCCTGCCGCCGGGACGCCCAGCTCGAGGTCGAGGACGTGGGTCGAGATGGTGGGACGGAGATCGGCCACTGCTATCCTCCGCGCATGCCGAACCTGACGATCCGGGTAGGCGACCTGAACTTTACTGCCCGATGGGAAGCCGAGGCGCCGCGAACGGTCGAGGCGGTGCGACGCCTGCTACCGATGCGCTCGCAGTTGATCCATTGCCGCTGGAGCGGCGAGGGGACATGGATCCCGCTGGGCGACCTGCAGACCGGCGTCGGCTACGAGCACCACACCTCGCATCCGTCCCCGGGGGAGCTGCTGATCTACACCGGAAACCTGTCCGAGTGCGAGATCCTCTTCCCCTACGGCGCCTGCATGTTCTCCTCGAAGCTGGGCCAGCTGGCCGGCAATCACTTCGCCACGCTGCTGCCTGATGAAGGGTGGCGCGACCGCCTGCGCGAGGTCGGCCGGCGTGTCCTGTGGGACGGTGCCCATGAGATCGAGATTGGAGAGGACGCGTGATTCGTCGCCAAGCGGCCGTCGCCCAGATGGGCTTCGTTGCCGCGGCGCTCGCATTTGCCGGTATTGGCACGGGGCAGCCCGGAGGCGCTGGGCTGCTCGCTCTCGCCA
>DATCQR010000263.1:0-5164 GCA_036569405.1 Candidatus Limnocylindria bacterium | reverse complement strand
ATCGGCTGGTGGTCCGGCGTGTAGTCGATGGTGGCCGCCCAGGCCTTGCGCAGGCCCAGGCCCGCGGTCACCGGCAGGTAGTGCGCGAGCCGCGATCGCATCTCGTCCATGTACGGCCAATCGATCTCGCGCGAGGGACCTGGGGGCTCGTCCGGGTTGCTCATGCCGAATAGCAGGCCGCCCTCTTCCAGCCGCCAGTAGAGGCCCGCGCCGAGGTCGAAGCCCATCGCTTGCCGCTCGACGTCGAAGGCCGCATGGGGCTCGGTGACCGCGACCTGGTGACGCACCGCGCCCGCGGGAATCTCCACACCCGCAGCGCGCCCGACCTCCCGCAGGGTTGGGCCTCCCGTGAGGATGGCCCGAGACGTCTCGATGAGCCCGGCAGAGGTCTCGACGCCGGTGAGCCTGTTGCCGCCGGAGGCCCGCTCCGTGCGCAGGCCGACAAACGTGGTGTGCTCGCGAAGATGAACCCCCGCCTGCTGCATGGCGAGCGAGTAGGCGAGGACGTTTCGCGGCGGATCGATGCATCCGTCAGTAGCGAGGTAGCTTGCCCCCACGAAGCTGTCAGGCGCCAGCGCGGGATTGTGCTTCACAACGGCGTCCGGCTCCAGCCATTCAACGTCAAGACCGGCCGACCGCTGCATGGACACGCGTTCGCGTCCGACGCGCGCTTCGTGATCGGTGCCGGCGAAGATCAGATAACCCAGCTCGCGGAAACCGGAGTCGGTTCCCAGCCGAGCCTGCTGGCCGCGATAGAAGTCGATGCTCCAGCGACCAAGCCCGACTGTGGTCGGGGTTCCGCCCTGCGCACGCACAATGCCTGCGGCACGGCTGCTGGCGCCGCTACCGGCTCGTCCGCGCTCGATGACCACGACTCGCTCAGCACCCTGGGTGGCCGCAAAATACGAAGCCCAGCCGCCGACCGTGCCGGCTCCGACCACGACAAGGTCCGCGCGATCGTTTGCCATCGCGCCATTATCGTCGGACAGGGGCGGCCCCTTAACCTTTCGGGATGCCTTCCACCAAACGGCCCCGCGGCGCGCTCTACGGAATCGTTGCCGCGGTCTTCGTTTCCGGCACCGGGATCGGGTCGCTGCTGCCGATCCTCCCGTTGTTCCTGCGCGAGCGGGGCGCGTCGTACTCCTTCGTCGGACTCATCGTCGGAGCGGCGCTTGCCGCTCAGGCGGTCGGCCAGTGGCCGGCGGGATGGCTGGCGGAGAGGATCGGGCGCAAGGAGATGATGGTGGTCGGCCTCCTGGTGGCTTCGGCCGCATCGCTGATGTTCCTCCTCCCTCTTTCAACCGAATGGCTGGTCGCTGTTCGCTTCCTGCAGGGCCTCGGTTTCGCGGCGGCGGCGCCGGCCGAGATTGCCGCCGTTGCCGACGTGGTGCCACCCGAGGAGCTCGGCCGCGCTTACGGATGGGTTTCGGCGGCGCGACAATCGGGCTTCATCGTCGGCCCCGCCCTTGGCGGAGTGCTGGCGGTGTTCGGCCGGTGGACCGTGTTTGCAGTCACCGGAGGCGCGCTTGCGACCGCGGCCCTGGTGGCGGCGCTGACGCTTCCCCGCTCGGTGCGGCGGCCACGAGCAGAGGTAAGCATCGGTCGAGTCTTCATGCGCTCGACGCGCGTTGGTGTGGCGATGCGTGCGGTCGTGACCATGACAGTCGGCCTCGGCCTGCTGATCGGGATCTACGACGTGATCTGGAGCCTCTACATGCGCCAGATCGGCGCGAGCGACTTCATCATCGGGCTGTCTTTCACCTTTTTTGCGCTGCCGCTCGTCGCTGCCACGCCGTTCGCCGGCTGGGCATCCGACCGCTGGGACCGGCGCTGGCTCGCGTTCACCTCGGTCGCCCTCGGCTCCCTGATGGCGGTGATCTATCCGTTTGTCAACTTCATCCCGGTCGTGATCGGGGTCGGCGTCATCGAGGCCAGCTTTTGGGCGTTCACCGAGCCTGCCATGAATTCGTTCTTGATGGAGGCTGTGCGAGACCGGCGAGGCGAGGCGCAGGGGGTGGTCGGTACGGCCCAGAGCGGCTCAATGGCGATCGGATCGTTGATAGGCGGCTCGCTCTTCGCGCTCGGGCTGGGTGTGCCGTTCTTCGTGGCGGCCGCCGTCGGCTTCGGGTTCGCCCTTGCCGCGCTCCCAGGCCTGCGAGCTGCGGGCCGGCGCGCGCCGATCATTCAGGAACCGGCTTGATCCTCATCCTGGGCGGCCCCTCAACGCGTAGCGCCACGATTTGCGCCTAAGATTTTCTTGATGGCCATCGCTCGCGCGAGGTTCGGGCGCACCGAACATCAGAGCAGCCGGGTGATCTTCGGCGGCGCCGCCCTTTCATCGGTCAGCCAGGACGTGGCCGACCGCACGCTCGATGTGCTGCTCGAGCATGGGATCAATCACATCGACGTGGCCGCGTCGTACGGCGATGCGGAGCTCCGCGTCAAACCCTGGTTGCGTGGCGCCCGAGACTCATTCTTTCTGGCCACCAAGACCGATGAGCGCAAGGCCGTTCAGGCGCGTGAGGAGCTGCATCGATCGCTCGACCGGTTGGGTGTCGACCATGTCGACCTCTGGCAGCTGCACAACCTCGCCGATCCCATCGAATGGGACACCGCCCTCAGCCCGGGTGGGGCGATCGAGGCCGCGGTCGAGGCGCGCGAGCAGGGCCTGGTCCGGTGGATCGGAGTCACGGGCCACGGCGCGCAGATCGCTGCCAACCACCGCCGGAGCATCGCGCGCTTCGACTTCGATTCCGTTCTGCTCCCTTACAACTTTGTGACCATGCAGTCGCCCTACTACGCGGAGAACTTCGAGGCCCTCGTCGCCGCTTGCACGGAGCGTGGGACGGCGGTGCAGACGATCAAGTCAATAGCGCTGCGGCCGTGGTCGGGCCTGACGCATACGCGATCGACGTGGTACCAGCCGCTGGAGGAGCAGGCCGACATCGACCTCGCTGTCTCGTGGGTGCTGGGACGGCCCGGCGTTTTCTTGAACACGGTCGGCGACGTAGACCTGCTGCCGAGGGTGCTCGATGCGGCCGGGCGGTTCGAGAAGAGGCCTGATGACGCCGCGATGAAAAGCCTGCTGGAGAGATCGAAGACAGAGCCGCTGTTCGTTTAGGCGTTACCAGCGGGTTACGACGACTTTCTTCCTTGTATAGAACTCGATCCCGTCCGTGCCGTGGACATGGAGGTCGCCGTAGAACGAGCCCTTCCAACCGCTGAACGGAAAGAAGGCGAAGGGCTGTGCGATGGGAACATTGATGCCCGTCATCCCCGCTTCCACGCGCTCCCGGAACTCCCGTCCTGACTTCCCCGACTGCGTGAAGATCGTGGCCATGTTGCCCAGCGACATCCGATTGGCCTGCGCGATCGCGTCGTCAAGCGTGGCCGCCCTTGCCACCGAGAGCACAGGCCCGAAAATCTCCTCGCGACCGACCGCCATCTCAGAGGTGACGTTGTCGAGGATCGTCGGGCCAAGGAAGAAACCTGGCCGAGACATCTGACCGCGGCCGTCGACAAGGAGCTCAGCCCCCTCGGCGACACCCCTCTCGACCCAGCCGGCGACGCGGTCGCGGTGGTCGGCGCGGATCAGCGGCCCGACCTGCACGCCTTCCTGGTCGCCTGGCCCGACGACCATCTTCGCGGCAGCTTTCGCGAGTGGGCCGATGAGGCCTTCGGCGGCCTCCCCCACCGCGACAGCGACGGAGCCCGCAAGGCAGCGCTCGCCCGCATTGCCGAAGGCCGAGTTGAGGATCGCAGGCATTGCGATCTCCGGATCCGCATCCGGCATCACGACAATGTGATTCTTCGCTCCCCCTAGAGCCTGGACCCGCTTGCCGTGAGCCGCGGCGGTGGTGTACACGTGACGCGCCACTGGCGCAGAGCCGACGAACGAGATCGCGTTGACGCCCGGATGCACGAGGAGCGCGTTGACCGCCTCGCTGCCTCCATGCACGACGTTCAGCACGCCTTCGGGAAAGCCCGCCTCGAGGAAGATCTCGGCCAGGCGCGCCGCCCCGAGGGGAGTGCGCTCGGACGGCTTCAGGACGAAGGTATTACCGGCCACGACCGCGAGCGGGAACATCCAGAGCGGGATCATCACCGGGAAGTTGAAGGGCGGGATGCCAGCGCAAACGCCGACCGGATAACGGTAGAGGTCCTGGTCGACTCCACCCGAAACGTCGCGCAAGGTGCGGCCCTGGAGCAGCGTCGGCGCGCCGCAGGCAAAGTCCACCACCTCGATGCCGCGGCGTACCTCGCCACGCGACTCCTCGAGGGTTTTGCCGTGGTGCCGCGTGATGATGGCAGCCAGATCCTCGAAGTGCTCCTCGAGCAGCGCCTTGTAGCGGAACATCAAGCGCACGCGCTCCATGAGCGCGGTGCGCGACCAGCTCTTGTAAGCGGCGACAGCCGCCTGCACGGCGGCGTCCACCTCTTTGGCGCCCGATAGCGGGACCTGGCCGATCACCTCGCCCGTCGCCGGGTTGTAAATCGGTAGGGAGTCATTGACGTCAGGGCTGCGCCACTCGGAGCCGATGAGGTTGGGGATCATCGGCCTCAATCTAGCGCCTTCCCAATGACCGGCGTCGAGTGCAGCCGGGTTTGTTTGCTAGCGGAGCAGGCCCCCCTGCCAGGGCTGCCCGGCTACTGCCTGCAGGCCGCAGACCCAGTGGAATACCTGCACGCCGTTGCCGCCGCCGGTAACCGTCATGCTGGCCACCATCACCGACCCCGTGAACTGCGGGCTCGAGTTGCCGTTGCTGCTGTAGGCGACCTCGGGCAGGTAGATGATGCCACTCAGGTCGGTGGTCGCGGCCGGACCCACCGCCATCGAGCCTGCAAACCCGGTCGGGCCGTTCCCGCCGAAGATCACGAAGTTGTGGGTGCCCATCGGGTCGCGAGTCCCTGTGTAGTTCACGGGGTAAAGGTCGTCGAGCCCGTTGAGCTTGGCATCGGTGATATCGAGCGTGGCGGTGTCCGACGAGTCGAGCACTATCGCCACTGCGCCCGTCGGATCGGAAGTCCCGGACGGCGTGTAGATGGTATTGGTGATGGTGCCAAGCGAGAGGTTGGTGGCGTTGATGATCTTGTAGACGCCGCCGTTCATCGTGCCGCCACTCGGCGCGAACCCGTTGTAGATGCCCGGCTTCCAGTTGCCCGA
>DATCQR010000262.1:0-8058 GCA_036569405.1 Candidatus Limnocylindria bacterium | reverse complement strand
ATGGAGGGCTCACTGGCGCTCAAACAGGGCGCATCGGTCGGTGTGGTGGTGGCCGCCGAGGGTTATCCGTCAGAGCCGGTCACAGGGCGGCGCATCGAGGGTGCGGAGCCCGCCGCGGCTGACGATGGCGGCCCGCTGCTGTGCTTCCACGCCGGCACGAGCCGCATGGCGGATGGTTCGTACGCATCGAAGGGCGGGCGAGTGGTCACCTTCGTTGGGCTGGACGGCGACCTTGCCGACGCACGAGAGATCGCCTACCGCGGCGTCGCCGCCTGTCAGCTGGAGGGCGGTCAGCATCGAACCGACATCGCCGTCCGCGAGCTCTAGCCGGCGGGCTTGAGAGCCGCCATGATCCGCTCCTCGAGCTGGAGGATCCGGTGCTCGAGTGCGTCGACGTGCTCGAGGATCTCCTTGTTGCCGCGCAACAGCCGCACGTTCTGCTTCTCCTCCACATCGGTCTCGTCGGCGGCGTGTTCAAGCGTCAGGCGGTCTCGCTGCGCCGAGCGGTTTCCTGCCAGGAGGATCAGCGGCGCCGCATAGGCGGCCTGGGTCGAGAAGGCCAGGTTCAGCAGGATGAACGGGTAGGGATCGAATGGCTTGCTGAGCAGGTAGATGTTGCCGGCCAGCCAGACGGCCACCAGCACGGTCTGCAGGATCAGGAATCGCCAGCTGCCCATGAAGCCGGTGACCTTGTCGGCGATGCGCGCCCCGATCGGCGCCTCCTCGACCATCTGCTTGTTCACCGGATGCCGGTACGCCGGCCTCGTGGTGGACCTCGTCGACATGGCATTCCTCCAGACTCGCCCGCGCTCGGCCGACGGCCGCTCGCATGCGGGATATCCTAGGACCGATGAGCTCCACCCCCATCGTCGCCGTCATCTGCGGCTCTCGTTCCGACCTGCCCGCGCTCAAGGGCTGCTTCGACGTCCTGGACGACTACGGGATCTCATGGGAGGCGAGCGTGATCAGCGCCCATCGCCAACCGGATGCGCTCGCCGCCTACGTTCGTGACGCAGAGGGACGAGGGGTGCGCATCTTCGTCGGCGCCGCAGGCATGGCGGCCCACCTGCCCGGCGTGCTCGCCTCCCTGACCGCGCGACCGGTGATCGGCGTTCCGCTCGACGCGGGCGCCCTCGGCGGCGCCGATGCGCTGTACAGCGTGGTGCAGATGCCGCCCGGCGTCCCGGTGGCGGCGGTCGCCATCGGGTCCGGCGGGGCGAAGAATGCCGCGCACCTGGCAGCCCGCATCCTTGCGCTCGGAGATCCGACGCTGGCCACGCGGGTGGACGCGGTGCGCGCCACGCTGGCGGAGGCGGCCGAGCTGGACATCGACCCCCGATGATCGACCGATACGCGCTCCCCGAGCTTCGCGACCTCTTCTCGGAGCAGCACAAGCTGGACCTCTGGCTGCGGATCGAGCTGCTGGCGGTGGAGGCCAGGCATTCAGCTGGACTGGTGCCGGACGACGACTGGGAGCGAATCCGCGCCACCGCCGGGCGCGTCGACGGCGCCCGCGCCCACGAGATCGAGCAGGAGTCGCAGCACGACGTGATCGCCTTCCTGCGATCGGTCACCGAGCGGATGGGCCCCGAGGGACGCTGGCTGCACTTCGGGTTGACCAGCTCCGACCTCCTGGACACCGCCACCGCGGTGGTGCTGCGGGACGCGGCCGCGTTCGTGGAAGGCGAGCTGGCCAAGCTGGCAGAGCTGCTGGCCGGCATGGCTGTCGAGCATCGGTCCACCCCGATGGTCGGACGCAGCCACGGGATCCATGCCGAGCCGATCACCTTCGGGTTCAAGGCGGCCGGCTGGTTGGCAGAGGTGCAACGCGACCAGGCGCGGCTGGCACGCGCCCGGGAGGGGATCGCCGTCGGCAAGGTCTCCGGGGCGGTGGGAACGCACGCCCATGTCAGCGCGGAGGTGGAGGAGTTCGTGTGCCGCTCACTCGGGCTCGGCATTGACGCGGCCTCGACCCAGGTGGTGAGCCGCGATCGGCACGCCGAGCTGCTCACGGCGATCGCCATCCTGGGCGGGACGCTGGAGCGGATGGCCGTCGAGGTTCGCCACCTGCAGCGCACGGAGGTCGGCGAGGCGTTCGAGCCCTTCGGCGCCGGCCAGCAGGGGAGCAGCGCGATGCCCCACAAGCGCAACCCCGTGCTCGCGGAGCGGATCACCGGGCTCGCTCGCCTGCTTCGGGCCGATGCGCTGGTCGGCCTCGAGAACATGGCGCTGTGGCATGAGCGCGACATCAGCCACTCCAGCGCCGAGCGCTTCGTCTTCGAGCGTGCCCTGGGGGTCGCCGGCTACGCCACCCGATCCATGACCGGGCTGCTGGGCGGCCTGGAGATCGATGCGGGACGCATGGCGAGCAACCTCGAGCTCCTCGGCGGCATGGTCCACTCGGAGGCGCTCCTGCTGGCCATGATCGCCAAGGGCGCCGACCGTCAGGAGGCCTATCGCCTGGTGCAGGGTGCCGCCAAGCGCGCGTGGTCGGGGGAGAGCACCTTCCGCGCGGAGCTTGGTGCCGACGCGGAGGTAGGTCATTGGCTGTCTGCCGGGGAGGTCGAGGAGGCGATGACGATGCAGCCGCACCTGGATGGGATCGGGGCGAGCTACCGGGCATTGGGACTTGCGGCGGACGGCGGCGGGGGATGAGCACGGAGGGCAGCTGGTCCCGGAATGCCGCCGTCGCGGCAAGCGTGGCCACAGGTCGTGGGGACCTGTGGCTGCCGGGGGCGCTGGGCGCCCTCACCTACCTGGCCTGGCTGCCGCTCGTGATCACCGTGGCCGCAGCCCCACGCACCAGCGACCTTGCCTTCCTCGGTGCGGGCCTCCTGAGCTCGGCGCTGTTTCCGCTCAATGTCGTGCTGATCGCCGTCGTCGCGGCGCTGGGGCTCCTCATCGCCTGCCTGATCGCGTCCCTGGCCGAGGCGTCGCTCCTCCGTGCGACCGGCCTTGGCACACCGGGTCGGTCGATGGCACGGGAGGTGGAGGTCAGCTTCAGCGTGATGCTGTTGGCGGTGCTGCCCGCCGTGGCGGTCGGCGCGGCGCTGATCAGCGCTGCGGCGGCCGTGGGGCCAGCCGAGTTCGGCTCGCCCGACCTGGGCGTCCCGCTGGCGCTGCGAATGGCGCTCCGCCTCGCGCCCCTGCTCGCGGCATTCATTCTCCTGGCGTGGTTCGGGCAGGCCTTCGGGGCGGTGGCGCTGCGAAAGGCGATCGGGCCGGGTGCGCTTCCCGTCGGCGAGGCGGCCAAGGCGGCCCTGCGCGACCTCCTCCGCCGACCGGTGCGTCGGCTCGGGCTGGCACTCACGGCGTTCATCACCGACCTCATCGCCGTCGCCCTGGCCGCGGTGCTGCTGCGCACCCTCTGGGCGCCGATTGGTGCTCATGTGCCGAGCGGGCAGTTGGTGAGCCCGACGGCGCTCCTGCTGCTGGTAGGCTTCGTGGCGATCTGGCTGGCGGTGATCCTGGGCTTCGGGGCGCTCCACGTCCTGTTCTCGACCTGGTGGTCGCTGGAGTCCGGGGCGCTCCGGACGGAGGCCGCGCCGGAGTCGATGGAGGCACAGCCCTGACCCCCGAACTGGGCTTCAACCTCGAGCTCGAGCTGGCCATGCGGATGGCGATCGGCCTGGTGCTCGGGGCCGTGATCGGCTTCGAACGCGAGTTGCACCACCAGCCCGCAGGCTTCCGCACGCACTCGCTGGTGGCGGTGGGATCGGCGCTCTTTACCATCATCTCGGCGTACGGGTTCGCCGGGTCCGCGGTCGATCCGACCCGGATCGCTGCCCAGATCGTGTCCGGGATCGGCTTCATCGGCGCGGGCACCATCCTCCAGCATCGCGGCAGCGTCCGCGGGTTGACCACCGCCGCCTCGCTCTGGTCGGTGGCAGCCATCGGCATGGCGGCAGGAGCTGGCCTGTTGGCCATCGCAACCGTGGGCACCCTCCTGATCCTGGTAGTTCTGTCGGTGTTCGACCGGATCGAGGATTTCACGCGGCGGCGCCTTGGAATCGAGTCGCACCTGCCTGAGCCGATGGATGCGCCGTCGGCTGACGGCCGAACAGAGGACCTGTCATGACCCTGACCGAGTCGACCATCCCGGGGCTGGCACTGCTGCATCGAGGCAAGGTGCGCGAAACGTACGCGGTAGGCGAGGATCGCCTGCTGCTGGTCGCGACCGATCGCCTCTCGGCATTCGACGTGGTCTTCGAGCAGCCGATCCCCGACAAGGGGAGGCTCCTCACGGCGCTGTCGGCGTTCTGGTTCCGGCAGCTTGAATCGCTGGGTCCGACGCACTTCCTGTCGACCGATGCGGACCAGCTGCCGCCCGCAGCCCGCAGCTCTGAGCTGGCGGGACGGGTCACTCTCGCGCGACGAGCCGAGCGGATTGACGCCGAATGCGTCGTTCGTGGCTACCTCGCGGGATCTGGCTGGGCCGAGTATCGGGCCGGCGGCGAGGTAGGCGGCCACCGGCTACCGGAGGGCCTGCGCGAGGCGGATCGCCTGCCAGAGCCGATCTTCACGCCCTCCACCAAGGCAGAGGTCGGCCATGACGAGAACATCACCCGCGAGCAGCTGGCCGAGATGGTCGGGACGGAGCTCGCCCTCGAACTGGAGGAACGGTCGCTGGCCCTGTATCGGGCCGGCGCCCGGCGGGCGGCCGAGGTGGGGCTGATCCTGGCCGACACCAAGTTCGAGTTCGGCTGGATCGACGGCGCCGTGGCGCTCATCGATGAGCTTCTGACCCCTGACTCGTCGCGCTTCTGGGATGCCGGGCAGTACAAGCCGGGCTCGAGCCCGCCGTCGTTCGACAAGCAATACGTGCGCGACTTCGTCGCCGGATCGGGCTGGGACCGCGAGCCGCCTGCCCCGCGCCTGCCGGACGAGGTGATCGAGGGGACGCGGGAGCGGTACGCCACCGCCTACGAGCGACTGACAGGCGAGGCATGGCGGGCGGATGAGGGATCGGCCTGATGCGCTGGCTGGCGGAGGTCCACGTTCGGCTGCGCTCGGGGATCGCGGATCCCGAGGGTCAGACCATCGCCGGTGGGCTGCGGGCGCTCGGATTCGAAGTTGCCGACGTGCGCGCCGGCAAGCTGCTCCGCGTCACCTTTGAGGCCCCCGATCGCGCGAGCGCCGAGGCGGTGGTGGCGAAGATGTGCAGCCGGCTCCTCGCCAACCCCGTCATGGAGACCGCCGACTGGGAGCTGAGCGCCCAGGAGTCCGTGGCGGTGGGCGTCGACTCGTGAGCCGCAGCCCGCGAGTCGCCGTGCTCGTCTTCCCGGGGACGTGGAGCGATCGGGACTTCGTGCACGTCGCCAGTGTCGTCGGCTGGGAGACGCGGCTGGTGTGGCACACGGAGACGGATCTCGGTGACGCCGACGCAGTGGTCCTGCCCGGCGGCTTCGCACACGGCGATCATCTGCGGACCGGAGCGATCGCCCGCTTCTCGCCGGTGATGGCGGCGGTCGAAGCCTTCGCCGCCGCGGGTGGTGCGGTCCTTGGCTCGTGCAACGGCTTCCAGATCCTGACCGAGGCCGGGATCCTGCCCGGTGTCCTGCTGCGCAACGACCACCTGCAGTTTCGCTGCGATTGGCAGCCGCTGCGGGTCGAGCAAACCGCCGGTCCCTGGCTCGGCGAGCTGGACTCCGGCGACACGATCCGGCTGCCAATCTCGCATGGCGAGGGTCGGTACTACGCGGCGGACGCGGTCCTCGACGAGCTGGAGGCGAGCGGGCGTGTCGCCCTGCGCTACGCCGACGCGGACGGCAGCGTCACGCCTGATGCCAACCCGAACGGATCGCTGCGATCGATCGCCGGGATCGTCAACGAGCGCGGCAACGTGCTCGGCCTGATGCCGCACCCCGAGCGTGCGGCAGAGGCAGACGTTGGTGGCACGGACGGCCTGAGGATCCTGCGCGGCCTGGACGCGTGGCTGGCCATGCAGCCGGCGGCGGCGGAACGTCGGCCGGCGGAGCGTCGGCTATGATTCGAGGCCTCCGAAGCGGTCCTGATGGAGGTCCATCGCCCGATGCAGGATGACGAGCGGGACCACGGCGACGCTGCGGCCGAGCAGCCAATCGAGTCGGCCGAGGCGCCGACCGAGTCAGCGCCAAGCGAGGCCGAGCAGCCGATTGAGTCGGCCGAGGCGCCGACTGAGTCAGCGCCAAGCGAGGCCGAAGCGTGGGTGGTACCGCCCCCGCCGACCCCATCCGATCCCGATGTGATCCCCGCGCATCCGGTGCCGGCCACGCCGCTCAGCGAGGGGACCGTCTGCCCACGCTGCGGCACGGATAACCGTCCGGGGATCGCCTTCTGCCGAGCCTGCGGCCAGCGTCTGATGGCCCCGGGCGCTCCGGCTGCCGTGGAACGACCGAGTCCACCGGAAGGGACGCAGGCCTGTCCACGCTGCGGAACCCACAATCGCGCCGGCGTGCCCTTCTGCCAGAACTGTGGCGCCAACCTGCGCCCCTCCGACACCGCGGCCGAGCCCGCTCTGACTCCTGCCGCGACCACCGCTCAGACCATCGAGGCTCCTCGTCGGGCGATCCTCGGCCCGGTGGTGCTGCTGATCGGGGCGGCTGGCATGCTGACCGGCTGGCTGCTGCCGTTCGCCTTCGGCGGCGCATCCCTGTGGGACCGCTCATACGGCGCTCCGGGAGGCTATGGGATCGGCTTCTGGCAGGGATACCCGGGCGGGCCGATCAGCGAGACCGCCTACTTTGGATTGGCAGCTCAGGTCCCGATCCTGGTCGCACTGCTGGTGATCCTGGCCGTGGCCGGGGCGGTGCGGGCCGCACCGGGGATCGTGCAGCGGATCGGGCTGTTCGTCGCGCTCGCCTGGGCGCTCGCGCTGGTCGCCCTCTTCCTCGTGGTCGAGCTGATCGGTGGCCCTGGTGGCGACCTCATCGGCGTCCTGCGAGCCCTGTCGCCGGGCGGGATCATCTTCCTGCTGGCAGGGCTGATCGTCACCATCGGCACCCTGACGCGCCTTTGGCGAGCCTGACGCTCGAGGGTGAGCCCCAGCCAGTGAGCATCGCAGCGCCCGTGGAGCGCCACGGGCTGACCGAGGCCGAGTACGGGCTGGCCGTCGAGGCGCTCGGCCGCGAGCTGAACCTTGTCGAGCTGGGCATGTTCGGCGCGATGTGGAGCGAGCACTGCGCCTACAAGCACTCTCGCCCGCTGCTGAGCGGCCTTCCCTCGAGTGGAGACCGGGTGCTCGTCGGCCCCGGGGAGAATGCCGGCGTCCTCGACATCGGCGACGGGCTGGCGGTCGTCTTCAAGGTCGAGTCGCACAACCACCCCAGCGCCGTGGAGCCCTACCAGGGCGCGGCCACCGGGGTCGGGGGCATCATCCGCGACATCTTCACCATGGGGGCGCGCCCGATCGCGCTCCTGAACTCGCTTCGTTTCGGTCCCGTCCAGCCATCGGAGGATGCGACCGGCCGGACCGATGAAGCTGCTGCCACCCGCAACCGCTTCCTGATGGGCGGGGTGGTGGCGGGGATCGCCGGCTATGGCAACTGCATCGGCATTCCCGATGTCGGCGGCGAGATCGGCTTCGACGCCTCATACAACGGGAACCCGCTGGTCAATGCGATGTGCGTCGGGATCGCCCGGCACGAGGAGATCACCCTGGCACGGGCGGCGGGCCCCGGCAATGCCCTGCTGCTGGTGGGAGCGTCGACCGGGAGGGACGGGATCCAGGGCGCAAGCTTCGCATCGGCCAATCTCGGGGAGGACAGCGAGGAGCGCCGCCCGGCGGTGCAGGTCGGCAACCCGTTCCTCGAAAAGCTGCTGATGGAGGCCTGCCTCGACCTCTCCTCCTCCGATTCGGTAGTGGCGATGCAGGACCTGGGTGCGGCCGGCCTGACCTGCGCACTTGCCGAGCTGTCGGCGCGCGGTGGTTGCGGCGCCGAGGTCGACCTGGACCTGGTCCCGCGCCGCGAGCCCGGGATGAGCCCCTACGAGGTCCTGTTGAGCGAATCGCAGGAGCGGATGCTGCTCGTAGTGCGCGCAGGTGACGAGGCGGCGGTGCAGGCATCCTTCGAGCGTTAT
>DATCQR010000261.1:0-3489 GCA_036569405.1 Candidatus Limnocylindria bacterium | reverse complement strand
TCACCCGATGGTGGGCAACTACCGGATCGATCCGAACGAGCTCGAGTCCGATCGAGTGCATCCCAGGGCCGTCATCGTCACCCGGCTGGTGACGCCCCCGGCCGGCCCGGGCCGCACCTTCGAGGAGCTGCTGATCGAGGCGGGCATCCCGGCGCTCGAGGGGATCGATACCCGTGCCCTGACGCTGGAGCTGCGCCGCGGGGCGAGGCGCAAGGCGGTCATCCGTGCCGCCGCTGAGGAGTCCGGGGCCGTCGAGCAGGCGAGCCAGATCATCGGATGGGAGGCCGTCGACCACGTCGCGGCGGTCTCGGCCCGGACGCCGTACAGCCTCTCACCGGTTGGTGCGCTTCGCGGGCGCGCCACCCTCGTCGACTTCGGGGTGAAGCGATCCCTGCTGCACGCGCTGACCGGACGCGGGCTGCAGGTCGAGGTGCTGCCGCATGACGCGACCGCCGTCGATGTGGCGGCAACCCAGCCAGACCTCGTGGTCCTCTCGCCCGGCCCTGGCGACCCTTCCCGCATGGCGCCACAGATCGAGACCGTGCGGCAGCTGGCTCAGCGCGCAGTGGCGGGCGGCCCACCGGTGTTGGGTATCTGCCTTGGCCACCAGCTCCTGGCGCTGGCCGCGGGGGCAGGCACGCGGCGACTGGCGGTCGGTCATCACGGCGGCAACCACGCGGTGCTCGAGCTGGCCACCGGACGCGTGGACATCGGTGCCCATAACCACGAGGTGGAGGTCCTCGACGGTCCGATGCTGGCCGCCGCAGGCTACCGGGTCAGCCACCAGGATCTCAACGATGGGACGGTCGAGGGGCTGGTGCATGCCTCGGGGCGGATCGCATCGGTCCAATTTCATCCCGAAGGGGCTCCCGGACCGATTGACGCGGCGCGCGTCTTCGACCTGGCGGTCAGCGATGTGACGGCATGACGCCACGCAAGGTGCTCGTCATCGGCTCCGGACCGATCGTCATCGGACAGGCCGCGGAGTTCGACTACGCCGGGGTGCAGGCCTGCCTGGCGCTGCGCGGCGAGGGTGTCGAGACGATCCTGGTCAACTCGAATCCCGCCACGGTCATGACCGATCCCGACGTGGGCGGCACGGTGGTGATCGGGCCATTGACGGTCGAGCATCTGGAGCGGGTCATCGCCGAGCACCGCCCCGACGCCCTCCTGCCGACCCTCGGCGGGCAGACGGGCCTGAACCTGGCGGTTGCGCTCGACGATGCCGGCGTCCTGGAGCGGTACGAGGTGCGAGTGCTGGGCACGCCCCTGGCCGCGGTCCGCGCGGCGGAGGATCGCGGCGGGTTCCGGGATCTGGTCACGCGGATCGGGGAGCCGGTGCCCGAGAGCGCCGTGGTCGAGACGATCGAGGAGGGCCTCCGTTTCGTGGAAGAGCTGGGCGCCCCGGTGGTCGTGCGGCCGGCATTCACCCTCGGAGGCGGCGGAGGCGGGTTCGCGTCGAATCTCGAGGAGGCACGGATACGCCTGGCGACAGGACTGGCAGCCAGCCCCATCGGCCAGGTGCTGGTCGAGCGCAGCCTGCTCGGCTGGTACGAGATCGAGTTCGAGGTGCTGCGCGACGCGTCCGACACGGCGATCGCGATCTGCGGCATGGAGAACCTCGACCCGATGGGCGTGCACACCGGGGATTCGATCGTGGTGGCTCCCATCCAGACCCTGCCGGACCAGGTCGTCCAGCGGCTGCGACGGTGCGCGCTGAAGATCGTGCGCGAGCTGCGGCTGGAAGGCGGCTGCAACGTGCAGCTGGCGGTGCGGCCCGACGGCGGGGACTACCGGGTGATCGAGGTCAACCCGCGGGTCAGCCGCTCATCGGCGCTGGCAAGCAAGGCGACCGGCTACCCGATCGCGCGGGTTGCTGCCCTCATCGCCCTCGGCAAGCGGCTGCACGAGCTGCCGAACCCCGCTACCGGGTCTGGCAGCGCCGCATTCGAGCCTGCGGTCGACTACGTGGTCGTCAAGCTGCCGCGCTGGCCCTTCGACAAGTTCCCGACGGCGGATCGGTCACTGGGGATCCAGATGAAGGCGACCGGCGAGGCGATGGCGATCGACCGTGAGTTCGGCACGGCACTCCTCAAGGCGATCCGCTCCCTGGAGCCGCGCGGGCACGGCTGGCTGTGGGAGGACCCCACCTGGGACCTCTCGCATCGGCCTCCGGATGACCTTGCCTCATTCCTGGAACCCACCGACACCCGCCTGTGGCGGATGGTGAGCCTGCTGCGCCATGGCTGGACCGATGCCGCCGGGCTGAGCCAGGCCACTGGGATCGCGCCCTGGTTCAGCGAACGGCTGGCGGAGCTCGTGGAGGCCGAGCAGGCGCTGGTCGGCATGCCGCTGCTCGAGGCCAAGCAGCTGGGCTTCGGCGACGCCGACATCGCGACTCTCTCCGGCGTCCCGGCGGTGGCCGTGCGACGCGCGCGCGTTCGCGCGGGGATTCGCCCCGCGTATCGGCGGGTGGACACCTGCGCCGGCGAGTTCCCGGCAGAGACTCCCTATTTCTACTCCTCGCACACCGTTGCCGAGGTTGCCCCGCCGGCGAATCGGCGAAGCGTGATCGTGGTCGGCTCTGGACCGATCCGCATCGGGCAGGGGATCGAGTTCGACTACTGCTCGGTGCGAGCCGCGTGGGCGATCCGCGAGATGGGCCTTGACGCGGTCGTCATCAACAACAACCCGGAGACGGTGTCGACCGACTACGACGCCTGCTCGCGCCTCTACTTCGAGCCGCTCGACGCCGAGAGCGTGCTCGACGTGGTCGACCATGAGCGTGCGCTCACCGGCGAGCCGCCCCACGTCGTCCTCACCTTCGGGGGGCAGACGGCGATCGACCTGGCCAAGGAGCTGGCTTATGCGGATGTGCCGATCGCCGGGCTGACCGCCCAGGCGATCGAGCTGACCGAGGACCGGGAGCGCTTCGCCGCGCTCCTCGACGAGCTCGGCATCGAGGGGCCGCGCGGGAAGCTGGCAGGAAACGCGGCGGAGCTGAGCTCCGTGGTCGGCGAACTCGGGCTGCCCGTCATCGTCCGGCCGTCGTGGGTGATCGGCGGGCGGGGGATCGCGGTCCTGGAGAGCGAGCGTGACGTCGTCGCCCTGCTCATGACCGAGGTCGGCTGGCCGCTGCGAGTGGACCCGATGGTCGATGGAGTCGAGCTCGACGTGGACGTCATCAGCGATGGGCAGGACTGGTGCGTGCCCGGGATCCTCGAGCAGCTTGACCCTCCCGGTGTGCACTCGGGCGATTCCGTCGCGGTCCTGCCCCCGCAGCGCATTCCACGTCAATTGCAGGAGGCAGCCGCCGAAACGGCCGGGCGCATCGCCCTGCGCCTTGGGGTGCGGGGAATCCTGAACGTCCAGATGATCGTTGCCGATCAGCGGATCGTCGTGATCGAAGCCAATCCTCGTGCGAGCCGGACGGTGCCGATCGTGGCCAAGGCGACCGGACATGACATTGTTGCCGCCGCGGTGCGATGC
>DATCQR010000260.1:0-4557 GCA_036569405.1 Candidatus Limnocylindria bacterium | reverse complement strand
CCAGCTCGGCCCCGACCACGAAGAGCTCGCGCTGCAACCGCTCGACGAGGGGCTCCAGCTGGGCCTCGGTGCGGTCGGTGACGGCGCCGATGGCTGCCCGCGCGAGCCCCAGTGCGGAGACCGCTTCATCGGTGGTGCCGTACGCGTCCGTGCGCAGGTCCGCCTTGCTCACGCGGGCGCCGCCGAAAAGGAGCCCGGTGGTGCCCGTGTCGCCCTTGCGGGTGTAGATGCGCATCGGGGAGATGCTAGCGCCGCTGCGCGCTTTCGGGGTTGTTACTCATGGTGCGCCGAGACGGCGGCCGTCTACCAACCCCATTGGTAGAACAGCACCACAGGGATCAGCTTCGTGGGCCGCTACCAATGTCACTGGTGGGGACATGTGTTTCCGGCCGGATGGGCCTGGATTTGCGTCCAGATGCGGGCTTGTACCAATGGAGTTGGTACGCGCGAACATCCAGGCGTGATCGGGGCCTAGAAGAGGCCGGGCGGGGGCTCCCAGCGATCGGCCAGCAGCGTGACCTTGACGGGAGGCCCGACGACCTCCTCGGTCTTCTGCTTGACCGTCTGGATCAGCTCCCCGGCCCACGGGCAGAACGGGGTGGTGAGGATCATCTTGATCTCGGTCGGGGCGCCGTCGACCCCGATCTCGACGTTCTTGATCAGGTCCAGGTCCACGATGCTCATCCCGATCTCCGGGTCGTGGATGTCGTAGAGGGCCGTCATCACCTCGTCGACCTTGGCGAGGTTCGAGTCAATGGTCATTGCCGACCAGTCTAGCAAGGATTCGCACGGGAGCTTCCGGGGGCCACCCGTCCGGCGCCCTGCACCACGCTCGAAGCCCCGCGCATCAAGCGCGGGAAGTGCCGGCAGCTCAGGAGATGAAGGGTGGACCCGACAGGGCAATCTGGAGTGCGATCCCGCCCGGCAGCGCCAGGCCGAGCGCCGCGACCAGGAGCCCCAGCCAGCCGGGTCGGCGCCGCCCGATGAGTCGGAGAAGGACCACGAGCGCGCCGCCCATGGCGCCCGCCAGTACGGCTGCGACGATCCAATCACCAGGTGTCAGGGGGCGGCCGGCGAGCGGATAGGAAACGACGCCCCACAGCAGCACTCCATCGACCAGGAGCGTGGCCACCATCGCCAGCCCGGCCAGGATCGTCCAGGCGGCGGATGGCCGGCGTGCGCGTGGGGCCTGCTCCATGCCACGCCGGCGCGCTACACCAGGCGCGAGTAGAAGGTCGGGCGGGCCGCCGGGACGGTGGGGCGGACTCGGGTGTAGCCCTCGTACACCACCCCGTCGCGGTCGAGCGCGGCGCGCAGCTCCGCGATCTCCTCGGTGACATCGGTCTGGCTGACGTGGCAAGCCAGGGCGGCCAGCTTGCGGCCGGCGACGTCGGTGATCTCGATCCGGTGGCTGGCCGCCCCCTCCTCCGGGGAGAGGTCATAGCGACGCTGTCCAGGTCCGAAGACCGGGGCTACCACGTACACCGCGTGCGGGGCGATCCCGGATTCGGCCAGGCGCTCCACGGCCCAACGGGTCGCGGCGCCGACCACCACGTGATCCGCATCGTTGGTGACGCCGTGGGCGCCGAAGGTGATGACCGCGTCCGGCCGCCGGTCGGCCAGCCACAGGGCGATCTCGTCGACGAGGGTCGAGAACGGAACCTCGGACAGCCGGCCGTCCGGATGGTCGACGACGGTGACCTCGTCCATCCCGATCTTGGCGGCTGCACAGCGCATCTCCTCCTCGCGGGTATCGGCCAGGTCGAGGTCCGGTGACCGCTCGGGGTTGCCGGCCTCACCGCGGGTGAGGAGCAGCAGCCGCACCGTCCGGCCCGCGTCGTGAGCGAGCGCGAGGGCGCCGGCTGCGGTGAAGCTCTCGTCGTCGGGATGCGCGAAGACGGCCGCCAGGCCGCCGATCGGCTCACGCTGACGATCGGTCACCGATCCTCCTCGTCTTCGTCGCTCAGGTTTCGCCAGCCGCGCGTCGCAACGGCGACCCGCATGGTACGCAGCACGGCAACCTTGGCGCTGGCCACCTCGGTGATGAAGCGAGCCGTGCCCGCCTCGTCCAGGTCGGAGCCAGATGGAGCCGAGTCGCGGCCGACGTTGAGCCAGGCCAGGTGGTATCGGTCCATCCGGCCCCACACGCGTTCGAGCAGCTCGTCGGAGTTGAGCAGCCAGGCACGGAAGAGATCCCAGTGGGGAGTGGCGACCAGCGCGTCGCCGTCGGCGATCAGCTGATCGGTCTGTTCGAGGAACCTGCGGCGGGACATCGCAGTGCGGCGGGAGGTCGGGCTGGCCATGGTCCGAGGATACGGCAGCCGGAGCACGGGCGCCCCGTTCGTACTATTGCCGCCGGGGAGGCGGGCCTCGGACACTCGGCGGTGCACGGCCGCACCGCGAGATGCCCTTGAACCGATCATCTGGCGCGACCCTCGCGCGCACTGGAGGCCGCAACGTGGCGGTCCTCCTGCCGCTCGCTGCCCTCGTGCTGCTGCGAGCGTTCCCCTCCCTGGATGCACCGACGCTCCCTTCGGTCGCCCTGGCCGTAGCCGCGAGCGTGGCTCTCATCGCCGGCGGCGCGCTCTTGGCAGGAGTGGCGGCTGCCCTGGAACGGGGCCGAATTCGCGATCTGGCCGATCTTGCCGGCCTGGGGCTCATCGCGACCTCGTTCGCCGTCGTCGCCTTCGATTCAGCCGGAACGCTTGGCCTTGCGATCGGGGTGACCGCGGCGGCCGCCGCCTTCAACGTCGGGGCGGTAATGCGGCGATGGGCCGTGACCACCGGGCGCGGACGCGTCGTTGGCATCGTCATTGCATTAGCGCTGATCGAGGCCGGCCTGGCGACAATTCTCACCGCGGCAGGCTGGTCGATCCCTGAAGGCACCGCGACACTCTTCCTGGGAGGCGGAGCGCTGTTGATGGCGGCGGCCGCGACAGGCAGCCTGGACGACCCAGCCCGAGCCACCGCGCTCGGCATCGCGGCGTCATCCGCGGGCGCCATCGCGATCGCGGCTCCGTCCGGCACCGAAAGCCTGGTGGGTCCGGCCGGCATGGGCCTGGCCGCTCTCGTGCTCGGCTCGCGATTTGTGGCCGATCGCCGGCAACGGCCGGCAGTAGCCGAACCGGCTGCGGCCCTTTCCGAGCTTCCAGGCCCTCTCGACACGCCGCCCGAGTACGACGAGCTCGCCCGACTCACCCGCGAGCTGCGCGCCACGCTCGATGACCTGGTCGCCGCCCGTCACCTGATCGAGCTGCAGCGGATCGAGATCGACCGGGCCACCAGCACCGATGCGCTGACCGGCCTGCCCAGCCGCTGGCCAACCCTCGACCGATTGCGGACCGAGGCGGCCGAGGGAAGGCGCTATGCCCACCCGGTGGCAGCCGTCCTGCTGGACATCGACCACTTCGCCCAACTCAACCACGACCAGGGTCTGGAGGTTGGCGACGAGATGCTGCGCAGGATTGCGCTTCGGCTGCGGGTACGGATGCGCGAGGCCGATGCGGTGGGTCGCGTCGGCGCCGATGCCTTCCTGGCCATCCTGCCCCACACCGACGAAGAGGGCGCCGCCACCTTCGCCCGGGCCGTGCTGGATCGCGTGCTCGAGCGCCAGGTCATGACCGAACGGGGCGAGGTCACTGTCAGCCTCTCGATCGGGATCGCGCTGATGCGTCCCGGCATGACGCTCACGGGCGACGAGCTCCTGGCCGCAGCCGAGGAGGCGCTGGCGTCCGCGCGCGCGGCCGGCGGCAACCGGATCGCTTTCGATCGGCTCCATGGGCTGGCTCGCCTCGACGAGCCTGAGGGAGCCCCACAGAGCTCCGTGCACGACGTGGCCGAGGGGACCGCATGACCAAGGCGCGCTGGCTGGGGATCGGCCTGATCGTGGCCGGCCTTGCCGTGCTGCTGGTCGCACCGCAGGCGCAGTCCTGCGTCACGCGGTTCGACGGCACCGCCTGCCAGGCGAGCGGCACGGTCCTCCTCAAGGTCGTTGGCCTTGGCCTGGTGGCCGCCGCGGCAGCCGTTCTGGCGAGGCATGGCAACCCCGCCGGCGGATCGGGCGACAGCACAAGATAGCGGGTCGCCAGTTGTCCACACCGCTACAGGTTGTGGATAAGCGCCCCCCGATCGGCCCCGGCGGTGGTATCCTCGCCGTCCCATGCCGACCACCTCTAACGTCTCCGCCAAGCTGATCTTTCCGACCAAGGAGATCGTCGAGGAGTACTACCTCCCGATCATCTACACCGCGTGCCGGACCTGCTACTCCGAGCAGCTCCCCGACCAGATCTGGGATAAGGCGGTGTCTCGCGGGGTGGCGGACGAGAAGCAGCAGGCCCTCGTGCGCAAGGTGATGGAATCGGGGCATGGCTCGACCATCGAGCACGTCAACTTCACCTTCGCCATCAGCGGCGTGACCCGAACGCTCTCGCATCAGCTGGTGCGCCATCGGGCCGGGACCGCCTTCGACCAGCAGTCGCAGCGCTACGTCAGCTTCAAGCAGCGCGACAACTACACAATTCCGGACTCGATCGCCAAGGGCGACCTGCCGGACGACCT
>DATCQR010000259.1:0-2305 GCA_036569405.1 Candidatus Limnocylindria bacterium | reverse complement strand
GACTCGGGCATGGTCGGAACGCCCGAGAACGATGACCCGAGGTCCTTTCACCAGGCGCCGTTGCACGAAGCGGCCGCCAAGCTGGCAGCAATCCTGCGGGAGGAGCGGCCGGACGTCGTCGTGACTTACGACGCGGATGGCACCTACGGGCACCCTGACCACATCAAGGCGCACCTCGTCACCAACGCCGCGCTCGACCTCCTCGAAAAGGAGGGGTGGCGCCCCAGCAAGCTCTACTACACGGGCATCCCTCGCACGCTGATGCAGCAGTTCATGGAATCGCTGCCTGAGGACGCGCGACGGCAGGAGCAGGAGGGCACCATCAGGATTCCGGGGACACCGGACGAGCTGATCACGACGCAGCTCGACGTCGGCGAGTATGTCGACCGCAAGCGTGAGGCCTTCGCCGCGCACGTGACCCAGAACGACCCCAACTCATGGTTCACGACGATGGCGGACCAGATCTACCGCCTGGCGTTCGGCACCGAGTATTACCGGCTGGCGCGCGGCAAGCCGGGCTCAAAGCTGCCGGAGAACGACCTCTTCGTGGGTGTGGCCGACAAGTAAGCCGGCTCAACCCCTCCGCGTAGACTCAAAAGAGATGGAAGTCCTGAAGATCACCCCGCGGGGCTACTGCCACGGCGTAGTCGATGCCTTTCGCATTGCCAAGCGCGTGCGTGAGGAGACCACTGGGCCCGTGCACATGCTCGGGATGCTGGTTCACAACACCCACGCCACCGACGATCTGCAGCGCCAGGGGGTCGAGCTGGTGGACCAGAACGACCGGCTGGCCGGCCTTAGCCAGATCAAGGGCGGCACCGTGATTTTCACCGCCCACGGCGTCTCGCCCCAGGTCAAGCAGCGGGCGGTGGAGCTTGGCTTGACCCCGATCGACGCAACCTGCTCTGACGTCGTCCGCACGCACGAGCTGGTGGCCGATCTCGCCCGGAAGGGCTACGAGGTCGTCTACATCGGTCGGAAGGGGCATCCCGAGCCGGAAGGCGTGATAGGGGAGGCTCCGGGCAAGGTGCACCTCGTCCAGGACCCCGAGGACATCGACGCCCTTGAGCTGAAAGGAGATCGGATCGCGGTCACCTGCCAGACCACCCTGTCCGTGTGGGATACCGAAGACCTGATCGGCCGCGTCCAGGCCCGCTACCCGAACGCCGAGGTACACAACGAGATCTGCCGCGCGACGCAGGAGCGGCAGGAAGCCGCCGTCGAGGCGGCGCCACTCGTCGACCTGGTGATCGTGGTGGGTAGCCCACGATCATCGAACTCGCTCAGGCTGGTCGAGGTCGTCAAGAAGCTTGGCCACAAGCCGGCCTACCTCGTCGACAACCTGGAGGACCTGGATCTCGCCTGGTTCAACGGAGCCAAGAAGGTTGGCGTCACGAGCGGGGCCTCCACCCCAAGCCAGCTCACCCGTCGGGTGATCGAATACCTGGAGGCTCTGGAGGTCCCGGCCTAGGGTCGACGCAATCGCCTGATCGCGCGCCTCAGCGGGTTTGCGGTGTCGGGTGCGGTCGCCTCTGGCACTGCAGCCGTCGCGGTTGGGGCGTCTGTCGGAGCTGTCGGAGCGGTGGTAGCGCCGTTTCGGGCCGCAGTGGAGCTCGCAGGCCGGCGCCGGCGCCGGCGCCTGCCGCTTACCGTTCGCTCCGGCCCAGCAGTTGCCGCCCCTATGGACGGGGCCTGGACGGGAGCCTCCACTGTGTCTACCGCCTTCGTCTTGGTCGCGTCACCGGGCGATGGGCGTCGTCGCCGTCGCCCCCTCCGTGGGATCACGCCAGACGCTGCAGTTGTCGCCGGTTCGGCGACCGGCTCTCTTGCGGCGGACTCGGCGGTTCGGGCCTGGGAAGCGCGCAGCACGCTGGCTCCGACCTCGCCCTCGGCGCAGAGCGCGCCGCCTGCCGTATGGACGTCCACTCTCCAGACCACTATTGCTGTGGGCGAACCCCCGACCGGGGCGCGTTTCTGGGTCAGCGTCCAGCGAGCGTAGATCGTGTCTCCTGCGCGGACGGCGCGGGGAAACTTCCAGTTGAGCCACTCCCACTCGGCGACGGCCGGCACCGGCATGTCCACGGAGCCCAGGCCGACGGCCATGGCGACGAGGAGGGCAGGAGGGGCGATGCGTCCATTTCGGTGGGTGGCATCGATCGTGAGGGGGGAGAAGTCGCCGGCAACGGCGGCGAACAGCGCGATCTCAGATTCGGAGATGGTGCGCCGCCGGGTCGTCCACTCGCCGCCGAGGGGGAGGTCGTCGAAAGAGATCGGCTCCAGGTCGGGCCGAGTATAGCCCGAACAA
>DATCQR010000258.1:0-3357 GCA_036569405.1 Candidatus Limnocylindria bacterium | reverse complement strand
CTTCATGACCCAGCTCGGCCAGCTGCCGACGCTCGCGAGTCGCTGACCAACCTGGCGCGGGTCCGTAGGACGCCACCATCGGGCGGCTCTTCGAAGCCGCCCCAGGTGGCACCCTGACTCGCCTTGGTGGCCGTGGGCGGTGCATTGCGCCCCGCACGATGGCCGGATCGTGCGCCGAGCCTTACTGCCGCTTGGACCCCTCGGCGACCTGCAGCCGAGTTGGCGGTCGCGGTAGATTCGGGACGCCCGTGTCTGCCCCTGATTTCCTAGAGCCTTCGGCGCAGGGGCGACGCTGCTTACGGCGGAATACGGTCCGAATCCTTCCTCGCCGACGACGATCGCACTGAGGGTTGACTACATGGTTCCGAACGACGCACGTCGGCACGCACGCGAGGTCGCCGGGCTGGCCGATGAACTTTCTGTCCGCCTGCGGGTGCTCGAGGAATCGGGCGCGACGCTGCAGGTACACGTAGACGCGCGCCCGATCGGACCTGGAGGAGGCGGCCTCGCCTCGCTCGCGAGTACAGGCATCGAGGTCCCCGCAGACGCGGACATCGAGGCCCTCGAGTTCATCGTGATGATGGAGGCCGCGAAGTCAGCGCAGGACGACCTCAAAGCGATCCTCGCGGCCGTCAAATCGATCAACGTGGCCAAGAACCGCCTTAGTAGCGAGCTCGAGAAGGCCCGCGCCCGAGGCTCGTCGACTAGCGGCAAGAACAGTCCGCGACGCGGGAGTGCGGATCTGGACGCTCTCCTTCAGGTCTTGCTCACCGCCTACGGCATAGGCGTCGAACAAGAGGGCGAGCGTCTGATCAATGACCTCGACTCGATGAGCGAACTGGGTGAAATTGAGAGCCTCCGCCTTCAGATGGCGATGGACCGCATGAGCAAGATGATGAGCACGCTCTCTAACCTTCTGAAGAAGATCGCCGACGCCAATCAGCAAATCGTTCAGAACCTCAAATAGCGCGCTTCTGCGCGACCGGCACGATGACCTGATCGTGCGCTCAGCCACGGCGACGCGTTCGGTTCACGACCTCAGCAATCCCGGTCTCGATCCTCATCGTCTCCCCTGCGTACACTCGCGTCGTCGGTCGCAGGAGAGCCGGTAGTAACGCCAGGGCAGTCTCCGGGCTGTCTGCTTCCGCACCGATGAAGGCGCCGTGATCGCCGCTCCGGCAGTAGCTAAAGAACTCGTGTCCCCTCATTTTGGTCGGTGCGTCGGGCGCTCTCCAGGCCTCGGAAATCTCCTGACACTGTTCGGGCCGGTGCACGTGGTGCAGCAGGTACTCCGCCATCTCACCCTCGTTGGCCTGCTCCTGAAGTGGCTTCAGCGCGCTCTTGGCGTCGCGCCGACGCTGGCAGGACCTGTTTGCAATTTCATTGCGGCCCGGAGGTAATTGGGACGATGGACGCCAGGCTCCGGCTGGAAATCCGTCTCCTGGGACGTTTCTCCGTACGACGCGCCGGACAGGAGATCCCCGCGCCCGAACTCGGTGGGCGCCTGGGGCGCAGCCTGATCCGAATCCTGCTGACGCGGCGCGGAACGGTGCTGCCGGTCGACGTCCTGGCTGAGGCCCTGTGGCCGGATCGCCAACCTGCGGACCCGGCGGCCAATGTGGCGGTCCTTGTCAGCCGCGTTCGGCGGGCGCTCAAGGATCCCAGACTCATTGCTGCGGCGACGGGGGGCTACCTATTCACCGCCGGCGACTGCTGCGCCGTGGACGCCGAGCTTTTCCTGGATTACGCGGAGCGCGGCCGCGCCCACCTCGATTTACGACGCGCGGATGCCGCGCTCAAGGAGTTCCGGGCGGCTCTCGAGTCGTGGGCTGGGGAACCGCTTCCGGAGGACACGTACTCCGATTGGTCCCGGGAGTACAGGGAGCGACTGCTGCGTTCGTATGTCCAGGTGCTCGAAGGCGGAGCGGAAGCGGCGCTGGAGCTTGGCGACGTGTCGCTGGCTGAGACTCTTGCCGCGCGGGCAGTCGCCCGCGAGCCGCTCCGGGAAACGGGACACCTCCTCCTCATGCGGGCCCTCGCCGCATCAGGCAACCAGGCAGCGGCGCTTGCGACGTTCGACGCCCTCAAGTTGGTGCTGGCCGAGGAGCTCGCCGTGGAGCCGTCACGCGAGGCCTTGGAGCTCCGGCAGCAGGTCGCCGACGGCCGCCTTGCCCGCGGCCGACTCGAGCTCCGTCGATCGGAGCCAGCGGTGCCGGCTGCGCATCCGGCGGCGGCGCTTCCTTTCGTCGGTCGGCGGGAAGAGCTCGCTGTCATTGATACCGCGCTATCGAGCCTCGACCGCTCAGTCGTCGTTGTGACGGGACCCGGGGGCTCGGGAAAGTCCAGGCTCCTTTCCGAGGCTGTGGCACGCACGCGTCTGCCAGTCGTGGCCGCCCGCGCCTTCCGCCCCGAGCGTGAGGAGGCCTGGGGTACGGCGCGGTCGCTCTTCCGGGAGGCGCTCTCGCTCGACCCCGATGCCGTACGAGGCATTCCCGATCCGGCCGCCCGCGCCCTCACGGACCTGCTGCCCGAGGTCGCCGAGTTGCGCCCCCTCCTCGACGCCGCCATCGATCCTGAGAGCCGGCGCGCCTTGGTCCTCGAAGGGGGCGCCCGACTGGTGTCAGCCGCGCTCCGCGAGAACGGGCTGATCGTCATCGATGACCTGGAGTGGGCCGACGCCAGCAGCTTGGAACTCGTCGAACAGGTCGTCCGCCGGCGCGACCGCATCCATCTCATTCTTGCCTACCGCCCCGAGGAGGTTGCTGAAGAGCGGGCGGCCGCGGCCTTCGTCGCCGGGCTCGACGATGTGACAACGGTCCACAGGATCGCGCTCGGGCCGCTACCGCGGCTGGCGATCGCCGACCTCGTGGAGGACGAGGGACTGGCCCGAACGATTGCCGAGGAGACGGATGGCACGCCCCTGGCGGTTTCGGAAGCGTTGCGCCTCCTGGGTAGCGAGGGGATGATCGTGCCCGGTCCGCGTGGCCGCTGGCGCACCGTCGTACCCGGGGCCGGCGAAAGAGGCAGGGCAGCGGTCCGGGCCGGGCAGCGCGAGGCCATCCGCCGGCGTGTCGATCGCCTTACGCCACGTTGCCGCACGGTCCTTCGATTGCTGGCGCTCCTCGGTCGGGAAGTACCCGCCAGACTGCTGGCCCGCGCCATCGGGAGCGGCCAGCGGCAGGTACTCCAGGCGCTGGACCTGCTCTCCCGGATCGACCTGGCCGCGGCCGGGGAGGGAGGCTGGAGGGTGAGCCACGACGTGATCGGCGAGGCGGTCGTCGAGGGATTGCGACAGGCTGAGCTGGCGCAGCTGCACGTCCTGTTGGCCGAGGCGCTGTCGCTGGAGGCGGGGGACCC
>DATCQR010000257.1:0-8927 GCA_036569405.1 Candidatus Limnocylindria bacterium | reverse complement strand
TCCGAGCCGGCAGGTTCGACGCGAACCCGTCTCCAACCAGATGCGGGTACTGTCCATTCCGTGAGATCTGCCCCGACGCGATCCGATGACCTCCCGATCGCGCATCGCAGTCGCCGCGCTGGTGCTGCTGGCGGTGCTCGGGGCGGTCGTGCTCGTGGCCTTCGCCGGAAACGCGTGTGCCGGAGACCTGCCGGGCCAACCCTGTCCGAATGCCGGGGTCAATCGTGCCGCAGTGGTCGCCCTCGCGGCGCTGACGGCGGGCGTGGCGGTCATGCCGTTCGCCCTGCTCGCCGAATTCGCGGTGCGGCGGCGGATCATCTATCGCGGGGCCTGGGGACGTGCCATACGACGAGGCGTGCTGGTGGGGGCCGTGATCGCGGCAGTCGCCGGGTTGCGCCTGGGCGGCGCCCTGTCGGTCCCGGTCGCGCTGTTCGTGGTCAGCCTGGCCGCCGCGACGGAATGGATCGCGCTTCGCCGCTTCGACCTTCCCTAGGTCCGGCGCTGGCGTGAGCGCCGACATCTTCGGGTCGCAGCCGGCGGACGAGGACCGGCTGGCCGAGCTCTACGACCTCGAGCACGACGAGCTGGTCGAGGATCTCCCCTTCTACCGCGAACTTGCCAGGCGCACTGACGGACCGGTCCTCGATCTTGGCTGCGGATCCGGGCGTCTCTTCCGGACTCTGCTGGATGCCGGGGCCTCTCGCATTCTCGGGCTCGACGGTTCGGCCGCGCTGCTCCGCCGTGCCGAGGCGCGCATCGCCGCGGACGAGGGGCTCGCCCAGGCGGCCCGGGACGGCCGGCTGTCAGTGATGCGTGGTGACGTGCGCGCGATCTCGACCCTCAACATTCGTGAGCGATTCGACCTGGTGGTGGCCGTGGGCGTGCTCCCGCACCTCGACGGCCCGGAGGATGCGCTGCGCCTGCTGGGCGGCACCCGATCGGTCCTGGCCAAGGGCGGGCGGCTCGTTATCGACGACCTGGGTCCAGCCGAGATGCCCGTCCGTGACATGCCGCTGTCGATCGACTGGCGGCGTCAGATGGATGGCCGTGAGGTGGTTCGACGCAGCGAATTGGTGCGCCGCGAGTCGCCCGAGGGGCTCCGCGTCGCCTTCACCACGATCGCGGATGCAGTACAACCCGATGGTACGATAGCGCGGCTTCCGGCAAGCCATCAGCTCTGGTATCCATCTCCTGAGGCGCTTGCCGCACTCGTCAAACAGGCGGGGATGGTGGTCGATTTGAGCTACGGCTCACACGATCTCGAGCCACTGGGACGGGAGAGCGGGCGCCGGATCTATGTCGTCGCGTACGAATTCGCGGCGGCTCCGTCGCACGAGGTGAAGGTTGGCTGAGCAGATCCGGCTGCTGGTGATCGAGGACGTTCCGCAGGTGGCGATGCACATGCGGTCGCTCCTGCAGGCCCAGTCGCAGATCAAGATGCTCGACGTGATCACCTCCGGAGAGCAGGCGCTCTCGGCGGTCACCGAGCTGCGACCGGACGTCCTGATCGTCGACGCGCTGCTGCAGGGCCGCGTCTCCGGCATGCAGGTCGCCGAGCAGGTCCGCCGCACCGAGCCCACCGTGTCGGTGATCGTGCTGACCGTGCCACAGAACCCAGTCACCGAGGACCCTGCCGCCGGCATCGACGCTGTCCTCAAGATGCCGTTCTCCGGGTTCGACCTGACCACCATGGTCCGCAAGGTCCACGAGCAGAGCAACGTCGCCGGCGGCCACAACGCCTCGGTCATGGTCAGCCTCTTCTCGCCCAAGGGCGGCGTGGGGCGGACGACCCTGGCCTTCAACCTGGCCGTGGCGCTGAGCGCCGACCATCAGGTCTGCCTGATCGACGGTTCGCTTCAATTCAGCGACATGCGCGGACTGCTGCGAGCGCCCGCGGCTGCACCCTCGATCATGAACCTGCCGACCGACCGCATCCGCGACACGGACCTGGCCGAGGTGCTGTGGAAGGACCCGTCCGGAATCGACGTCCTGCTGGCGCCGCCGCGGATCGAGATGGCCGAGATGGTGACCGTTCGCGACATCGAGAAGGCGCTCTCGATCATCCGCCAGGTCTACGAAGTGATCGTCGTCGACACGCGCGCATCCCTGTCCGACGACGTGCTGGCCTTCCTCGATGCATCCGACCTGATCCTCGAGGTGCTGGCCTATGACAGCATGGCGATCCGCGCGCTGGCCATGGCCGATGAGGCATTCGCCACGATCGGCTATGCGCCGAGCAAGATCGAGGCAGTCCTGAACCGGTCGGATTCGACCGGTGGCTTCAGCAAGGCCGATGTCGAGGAGGCCCTGAATCGCCAGATCGATCACGAGGTCGTCTCGGACGGGAAGCTGGTGATCGCCGCCAACAACGAGGGTGTCCCCTTCGTGCTGGCCAACCCCGATGCCCAGGTCTCGCAGGGGATCCGGGCGATGGCCGCCTCGATCGCAGCGCGGCTGCCGGCGCGCGCCGGCGTCCTCGCGCGCCGCTGACCGTCGCGGTGGGGCTGCGCACCGACCCTCGGCCGATCGGCGTCTTCGATTCCGGCGTCGGTGGGCTGACCGTCCTGGCCGAGCTGCGTCGCCGACTGCCAGCCGAGTCGACCCTCTACCTGGGCGACAACGCTCGGGCTCCATACGGTCCCCGCAGCGCGGACGAGGTACGCGCCTTCACCCTGGAGTCGGTCGCATGGCTGCTGTCGCAGGACGTGAAGCTGCTGGTCCTCGCCTGCAACACGGCAACCGCCCAGGCCCTCCCCATGGTCCGGGAGCTGGCGGCGGTGCCGGTGCTGGGCGTCGTGCGGCCGGGCGCCCTCGCGGCAGCCGCATCCACCCGCGTCGGACGCGTCGGGGTCATCGCCACGGCAGGAACGGTGGCCTCGGGCGCCTATCCCACCGCCATCGGGGAGGCCGATCCTGCACTGCTCGTGACCCAGCTGGCCTGCCCGCAGCTGGTGCCGATGGTGGAGGCGGGTGAGCTGGACGGCCCCGTTGCCGAGGTCACCGTGGGCGGATACCTGACCGAGCTGTTCGGGATGGACCGCGAGATCGACACGCTGCTGCTGGGCTGCACCCACTATCCGCTGTTGCGGCCGCTGATCGAGCGGCTGACAGGCCCCGGAGTGGCGGTGGTGGATTCCGCGTTCACCACCGCACTGGCGACAGAGGACCTTCTCGACGCCCTCGGCGGTCGAACGGCGAGCGGCGGCCCGGGCGACAACCGGATCGTGACCACCGGCGACGTGGGGACCTTCAGCGCCGTTGCGGCGACGGTCTTCGGCGCTGCCCTTCCCTCGGTTGAGCAGGCGGTGGTGGCAGCCGTCTAGACTCCCCGCATGGCACGCAGCGCAAGTCGTATCGGAATGGGGATCGTCGTCGGCGGACTGCTGGCGATGGGCGCCACGGCCGTGCAGCGCGAGCTGCTCCGCCGAGCCGGCACGCGTCTCATCGACTGGGAAGCGGTTCGGCGCATCGCGCGGCGCCGGCTGGGACCCGAGGGGGCAGCACTGAGCGCAGCCGACCGTTCGGCAGCGGAGGAGTTCTACCGCGCCGAGTTGCTGCGAATCGAGCCGATCGTGGCCGAGGCGATCGGCGCCGAGCTGCCGCGCGCGCTCGAGACGCCGGCAGTGGTCGATCGCTTCGAGTGGATCGACCTGAACCTGGCGACCTTCGAGCAGCTCTTTGGCCGAGTCGAGCGGATCATCAACGACGCCACCACCGGAGCCGATACTCCCGGCCGCGCACTCGCACGAATCCTGAACCGTTCGTTCGGCAACCAGCAGCTGGGGCTGCTGATGGCGTTCCTGGCGCGCAAGGTGCTCGGCCAGTACGACGTCAGCCTCCTCGCCGCGGCGCCGGCAGCGAGAGGTCGGTTGAACTTCGTCGAGCCGAACATCAGGGCCAGCGCGGCCACGCTCGGCGTTTCGTTGGGGGAGTTCCGCACCTTCGTCGCGCTCCACGAGGCGACCCACGCCTTCGAGTTCGAGGCATACCCGTGGCTGCGTGACCATTTCGCCGCTTCGGTCGGCGAGGCGATCGAGCAGATGGCGACCGACACCGGCGGGCTCGGCCAGCGACTGCGGGGCGCGCTGCGCGGCCGCGACGGACACTGGCTGGAGCGGATGATGACCCCCGCCCAGCTGAGCACCTTCCGTCGCACCCAGGCGCTGATGTCGCTGCTGGAGGGGTACTCCAACCACGTCATGAACGACGCCGGCGAGCGGCTCCTGCCGGGCTTCACGAAGCTGCACGAGCGGTTCGAGCGCCGCAACGAGGCGCGCGGGGCCCTGGAGCGGGCGATCATGCGTCTCACCGGCCTCGACCTGAAGATGGAGCAGTACGCGGCCGGGGAGCGATTCGTGAAGGCCGTCCTGGCGGTGCGGGACCGCGCCTTCCTGAACCAGGTCTGGGAAGGTCCCGCCAACCTGCCGGACCTCGCCGAGATCCGCTACCCGCAGGGCTGGATCGACCGGATGGAGGGACGCGGGGCCAGGGAGCAGGTCAGCTGACCGACGAGATCGTCATCCTGGCGACGCCGATCTTCGGCGCCCCGCTCTCCGCCGAACACGCCGCGCAGCTCGAAGCAGTGCCCGGTGCGCGGGTCGTGCAGATATCCCGCGAGGGTCTGGTCCATGACGATGCGGAGGCGGCGCTCGCATCCGCGCGCGTACTGCTGCGAGGCGGCGTGCCGGCCTCGGTGCTCGATCACATCATCGCTCGCGCCCCGCGACTGGAATGGATCCACTCCTTCTCGGCCGGGGTGGACCGCGTGGCAACTCCCGCGGTTCGCGAGCGCGGCCTGGTGGTGACCAACGCGCGCGGCGTCTTCTCGCGGCCGATCGCGGAGTACGTGGTGATGATGTGCCTGGCCATCGCTCGGCGCCTGCCACAGTTGCTGGAGCTGCAGCGCGAGCGCACGTGGCAGCCGCTGCGCGGCACCGAGCTGGGCGGCATGACGGTCGGCATCGTGGGCTTCGGCAGCATCGGCTCCGAGATCGCCAAGCTGCTCGCCCCCTTCGAGGCGAAGGTGCTGGCGACCCGCCGGCATCCGGACCGGGGTGCCGGCGAAGCGTCGAACGTCGAGCTGCTGGGGCTCGACCAGCTCGACGAGCTCCTGCGACGCAGCGACATCGTGGTCGTGGCGGCGCCGCTGACCGACGACACGGCGGGGCTGATCGGCTCCGCCCAGCTGCAGGAGATGCCGGAGCACTCGTGGCTGATCAACATCGCACGCGGCCGCCTGCTCGACGAGCTTGCGCTGCGCCGCGCGCTCGAATCGGGCTGGATCGGTGGGGCGGTGCTGGACGTCTTCAACGAGGAGCCGCTCCCGCCCGATTCGCCGCTGTATGGCACCCCGAACCTGATCATCACGCCGCATACCTCGTGGTCGAGCGACCGTGTGGTGGACCGCTCGCTGGACCTGTTCGTGGCTAACCTTCGCCGCTTCGCTGCGGGCGAGCCGCTCGAGAACGTCGTCGATCTGGAGGCCGGGTACTAGCCGGTGCAGGTCACCATCGTCGGGCTGCCGGGGAGCGGCAAGACGACCGTCTTCAATGCCCTGACCGGGGCCCATGCCGACACCGGGGGCTTCTCCGGCGGACGCGCCGCGCCGAACATGGGCGTGGTCAAGGTCCCCGACGAGCGCCTCGATCGCCTCGCCGAGCTGTTCCACCCCAAGAAGACCACCCCGGCCGACGTCACCTACGTCGACGTTGCGATTCCGGCAGGGGCGACGCGCGAGGGGACCATCAACCCCGACGTGCTGGCCCTGGTCCGCAATGCCGATGCGCTCCTCCACGTGGCCCGTGCCTTTGACGGCGGCGCGGAGGGTCCGCCGGACCCATGGCGTGACATCGAGGCGCTCGACCTGGAGTTCGCGATCGCCGACCTGATGGTGATCGAGAAGCGCCTTGAGAAGCTGCGGACTTCCGGGCGCCATGGCTCGCCGGCAGAGCGAGAGGCGAATGCCCAGGAGGAGGCGCTCCTCGACCGACTGGAGCCGGAGCTGTCAGCCGGGCAGCCGCTGCGCGCTGTCGCGCTGTCCGACGAGGACGAGCTTCGCCTGCGTGGCTATCGGTTCCTGACCCAGAAGCCGGCGCTGGTGGTCCTCAACGTCGACGAGGGCCAGCTTGGGGCCGCCGCGGAGCTCGAGGCCGCCGGACGCACCCGCTACGGGCAGCCGCAGACCGATGTTGCCGCCCTGGGTGGCAAGATCGAAGCGGAGCTGACCCAGCTCTCCGAGGCCGATGCCGCGCTCTTCATGGAGGACCTGGGGATCGCGGAGCCGAGCCGCGGTCGCGTCATCCACCTCACCTACGCGCTGCTCGGACTCTTCTCGTTCTTCACTGCCGGCGAGGACGAGTGCCGGGCCTGGACGCTGCGCCGCGGCGCCACGGCAGTAGACGCCGCCGCGGCGATCCATACCGACCTGGCGCGCGGCTTCATCCGCGCCGAGGTGGTCACCTACGACGACCTGATCGCCTGCGGCAGCATGGCCGAGGCACGCAAGCGCGGGCTGCTCCGATCGGAGGGGAAGACGTACGCGGTGCGCGACGGCGACGTGATCGAGGTGCTCTTCAACGTCGCGCGCTGAGGCGGCCGCTACGAGGAGAGGTCGACCTCCGCGATGACGCTGCGGAACTCGTCGCTGGTCTCCACCAGGTAGGTGTCCGCCTCGTCCATGCCCACGCTCATGCTGGCCGTCAGCTTCTCGTCCCCCGCATAGCTGAAGCCGTGGCTGCGCTCCAGCTCGCGCGCGATCGCCTCGACCAGCGTGTCCTCCTCGAAGGTGTCGACCACGGCCGCCCTGGCGGCAAGCACGAGTGAGGCGAACGCCTCCGGCGCGTACTCCTGGTCGCTGACCAGCACGGCATCGGTCAGCAGATCGGTTGCACCTTCGTGCAGCTCGTAGAAGAAGAGTTTCACGATGGCCCGATGATAGCCGCCCAGCCCGATCTGCTCGTGATCGGCGGCCTGACCGTCGACCGCTTTGCCGATGGCTCGTCGGCTCCGGGCGGTTCAGTGCTGCCGTCGCCGAAGTCCTGGAGGAACGGCGCGCCTAGACGCTCGAGGCGGCGTCAGGCGACGCGGGGCTCCCTGGCCGCGCGACGGTCGGCAGCCGCGACCCAGCGACGAAGCCTGCGCAGCCGTGCATCGACGCGCAGCCGCACGCGACCGACCGCCAGCATCCCGCCTCCCCGGCCAAGGGCAAAGGCCAGGTCGAGCACGCGGGAGCTCGTGAGAGCGGCCTCCAGCGCTCCGTGCAGATCGCCACGCTGCCGTTCGCGGATGCGCGCCACCTCGAGCCAGGCCGCGGCTGCATCGGTCGAGGCGCGGCGCGTGGCGGCAGTCCACAGCTCCTCCGCACGGTCAACCTGCCCGGCGCTGATCAGCAGGCGCGCCGCCATCCGCCGCAGTGAATGTGCCCGATCCTGGTCGACCCCGGGCAGCATCGCCGCCTCGACCACCTCGAGCGCCTCGTCGCTCGCGCCGTGGCGTAGCAGCTCGACCGCCATCCCGTGCGGGTCGAGCACCGGAGCATCTCGCCAGCCGCCGGCGCGCATCCGGACGATCTCGGCTTCCAGCAGCGCCAGCGAGACGATGTCCTGCAGGTTGTGATCGAGGACGTCGGTCAGGAGGTCCGGCGAGCCGCCGCGCAGGTATCCGAAGTAGCGCGACGGGACCTCGCTGCCAGGGCAGTCGGAGGTGCGGATCACCCCGAGCACGCCGGACTCCACGTCCGCGAGCCGCGCGCCGCCGAGCGGGCGGCGGTACAGGCGTCGTGCGACCGGCAGCAGGTCGTCATGGAGCTCGGGCAATGCCGACATCTCGCGGAACAGGCGATGAACTGTCAGGCGGGTGATGAGGAGCGGCAGGTCGAAGCCGCGGCCGTTGTAGGTGACGACTCGCGGCAGCGCCGCCAGCTCGCCGCACGCGATCCGGAGCAGCGCGGCCTCGTGGGGATAGTCGGGGAGGAGGAGCTGCCGCACGACCAGCTGGCTGCCTTCAAGATGGCCGAGGCCCGCGAGGAAGACGACGGTTCCGGCGCCGGTCGAGAGGCCGGTCGTCTCCGTGTCGAAGTAGCAGGCCGAGGGCAGGCCAGCCAGGTTCGCGACGGTCGCGGGCGGCAGCGAAACCCGCCGCTCGACGACGACCGCCGCGCCATCGGGCGCGACCTGTAGACGGGCTCCGAACCAGCGCGCGAGAACTTCGGCGCGATTGTCGGGGAGCCGCGCCGGGCGCGGCGGAGCCGGCTTTCCCCGCTCTGCCCGCATCTCCGCCAGTCGATCGGCGAGGGTGCGCATCGCTCAGGAGAGCCCGGCCAGCAGCTCAGAGACGGTCGCCTTGCCGCGGGAGCCAACTTCGATGGCAGGGCCGACGCAGGCCGGGCAGCCATCGGTGCAGGCACACGAGTCGACCGCCTCCCGGCATGCTCGCACCAGCTCGTCGGTGAGCGTGTAGAGGCGCTCGGTCAGGCCCACCCCGCCCGGTACGGCGTCGTACACGTAGACCGTCGGCCGGCCGGTGAAGGGCGACTGCACCTGGGCCTGCACGCCGAGATCGCGCGGGTCGCACATGAGGAGCAGCGATGCGGTCGTGCGGGCGACTCGCGCCAGGCCGATGAGCGCCCCGTCGAGCGTGTCACGGTCGTATCGATTCACCAGCTCGGCCGGCGGGACGAGCCAGCAGGCGGTGGTGTGCATCTCCTGCTCGGGGATGCTGATCGAGCCCCATCCGACGTTCTCGTGGGTGTGGTACTTGATCTTCTTGAACATGGTCACCTGCCAGGCGACCATGACCTCGCCGCGCTGTCGCATGCCGGCGGGAGGCTCATCGGCCTCCTCGAAGACCTCGAGCACCTTGAGCGTGATGCCGAGGTCGGCATCGGTGTAGTAGTCGACGTCGGTGCGCGTGACGTATGCCTTGCGCTC
>DATCQR010000256.1:0-3597 GCA_036569405.1 Candidatus Limnocylindria bacterium | reverse complement strand
AAGAGCTCGATCTTCAAGGCACGATCCGTCATGGCTCACCAGTATCGCCTTATCGCCCGTATGTGTCAAGAAGTCAATTGATCTCTTGACAATTTGAGAATGCCACCCGACAATGCCGCCATCGGTCTGACGGGAGATCTGGCGGCTGCGCTCAGGGGTTTGCCCGTAATCGCCCAAGCTGCCGCGTTGGCCGTTTTGGCAGCCGGAATCGGGTGGGGCGTGTACCAAGCGTGGACGGCCGAGCCAACTGCGCGGAGCACGTCGGAAATGAGCACGACGAGCGATAAAGCGGCAAGCTCGCGGCGATAGTGGTGTAACTCTTGGAGGTCTAGTCATAGACATGCCTAAGCACGAGAACAACCACCAAGTACAGGGCCAGCTCAGGCGCATCGAGGCAAAGGTCCGCGGCCTCCAGAAAATGATCGACGACCATCGCTACTGCGTCGACGTTTTGACCCAGATCAACGCGGTGAAGGAAGACCTAGAGACCGTTGCCCTGCTTCTAATGGCTGACCACACCGAGCACTGCGTGGCCGAAGTGATTAGTGGCGGGGATGCCGGCGTGAAGGTGCGCGAGCTGAACGTGGCCGTCGAGCGCCTCCTCAGGGGGTAACGATGTCGGTCATATTGGCAGTCGGCCAGGCACTCCAGATGGTGTGGGGTGCTGAAGGGGGGGCAAAACGTGATCCGAACTCATGCTGCCCTGTCGTAGACGTGGGGGAGACCTTCTAACTCCGGTCGCCTGACAACCGTTCCGTCGCCAGTTTGGCTTCGAATGGCACGGGACTCTGGCGACCAGGCTGCGGTGAGGACGGTCGACTCCGGGCTTGAAGGAGAAGAGGCCAACGTCGGAGCCGAGGATGGCGTGGACGACGACCAGCTCCTCGGCCACGAAACCGACCCGGCAGGCGTCCCGCACCGCCCTTCCAGCGTCAGTCCTCTGGGTGGAGCAGAGCCGACCCCTCCTGCCAGAGGCGCTGAACCAGGCCGCCGGCCGGAACCACGTCGCTGATCAGTCCGATGGCCTGGCCCGCCATCGGGAACTCGCCGGCGGCGAAGGAGCGGAGGAACTCGGGCCTAAGCTCCTCGGCCACCTGCACCCACTCGCCCTCGCGGCCGCCCCACTCATCGGTCCAGCGGTTCCTGATCGCGCGGACCACCGCCCCCGGCCAGACCTCGGCGCGCATGGCGTCGTAGAAGCCGGTCGTCACGGTCTGATCGCCGCCCGCGCAGCGGATCGCCTCCTTCCAGGCCGGAGCGACAGGGGCTTCTTCGGTGGCAAGAAAGCGCGTCCCCACCAGGACCCCGGCCGCGCCCAGCATGAGGGCCGCGGCGACACCCCGGCCGTCCGCGATCCCACCGGCCGCCAGCACTGGGAGCGGCGCCACCGCGTCGACGACCTGGGGGACCAGTGAGAATGTGGCCAGGTGGCCGACGTGGCCTCCCCCCTCGTTTCCCTGGGCGACCACCACGTCCACCCCCACGTCGCGAGCACTGACGGCCTGCTCCACGGTGTTGACCTGGTGGATGACGAGGGCCCCGGCGGCGTGCGCCACCTGCACCACCGCCGCCGGGTCGCCCCACGCAGTGGAGATGAGGGGGGCGCCCGCCTCCAGCGACGCCTCGAGCGCGGCGCCATTGAGGTGCGCGATCACGTGGTTGGCGGCGAACTGCCGCGTAGTCCCCGCCGTGATCTGGGCGATCAGCTGCCGGACCTCATCAGGACCGCGGCGCAGGCAGCCGATGATGCCAAGGCCGCCGGCATTGCTGACCGCAGCCACAAGGGCCGGCGACGTGGCCGCGCCCATGCCGGCCTGGAGGATCGGGACGTCGATGCCGAGGAGCTGGCAGAGCTTCCGGGCCGCCTCGGTCACGGCCCGATCATAGACCTGGACCCAGCCACGGCCAGGACGGCAACCCCGGCCCCAATCCACATGAGCAGCCGGACTCTCATGCCGGCCATCATGCTCCCCCCGCACGATTGCAACAACCCGATTGGGGCCTGGCTCGACCGCCCTTCCCGCCCGAACCAAGTTGCCGCCCGGGGTCAATGAAGGGGTGTCTTTTACTAGTCCACGCATTCCTCTGGTTGAAGGGGGGCAAACACCCTCCAACTCGATCGGCTACCGGCATCGGACGGTACCTTGCCGGATGCTCCATCTCATCGTCCTACTGCTCCGGAGTCTGCTTGCCGGCATTCCGGTCCCGGCGTAACGTCGCCCTTGAGAACCTCGTTCTCCGCCACCAGCTCCACCTCGAACAGGGAGCTAGCGGGTGCGCCGGCGCTAGGTCAGCAGCTGCTCAGCCAGAGCCCTCCACGCCTCCATAGGCAGCGCCTTCTGGTCCTCGGCGATGACCTGCACGCAGACATGATCCGCCCCCGCCTCAAAGTGGGCGCGGATCCGAGAGGTCACCAAGTCCAGGTCGCCCCAGGCCACGATTTCGTCCACCAGGCGGTTGCTGCCTCCGCCGGTGACGTCCTCCTCGGTGTAGCCCAGCATGTGCAGGTTGTTCACGTAGTTGGGCAGGCGGAGGTAGTGCTGCGTGTGGCTGCGGGCGATGGCCCGCGCCCTGTTTGCGTCCGTCTCCAGCACCACCGCCTGTTCCGGCGCGAGTATTGCCTTCGGGCCAAGCGCCTCGCGGGCCCGGCGCGTGTGCTCGACTGGGACGAAGTAGGGATGGGCTCCTGAGGTCAGCTCCGCCGCCAGCTTCAGCATGTTTGGCCCGAGTGCGGCGAGGACCGTCTGCGGCTTCTCGGACGGCTCGACCGACTGGTAAGGAGCCGTCGACATAGCGTCCAGGTAGGCACGCATGGTGGCCACCGGCTTGCCGTAGATGTGGCCTCGCAGCTGCTCGACATTGGGCTGGTGGCTGACCCCGAGGCCGAGCAGGAAGCGGCCCGGGTAGGCTTCGGCAAGCGTCTTCTGCCCGGCTGCCATGGTCATGGCGTCGCGCGCGTAGATGCTGGCGATCCCGGTCGCCACCACAATCCGGCTGGTCGCGGCTAGCAGCAGGCCGGCGTTGCTGAGGGCCTCGCGCCGTACCGACTCCGGGAACCAGATGGCGGCGTAGCCCAACCGCTCCAGCTCCTGGGTGGCCTCTTGCGCCTTCAAGGCCGGCTGTGCGTCGAGCGTGTTGGTCCAAACGCCGATACGGCCGAGTGTCATTAGTTAGCCCCGGCCCGATTCCACGCGACTTGGCGTTCTGCGGCGGCGAAGGTCGGCATGCTGCACCAATCGTAGGCGCGTGATTGGGAGAGGCCAGCGCTGCGGACACCGCCGCGATCACCGAAGGCGAAACGCCATCGCCGAAGCACCCGCGCCACTCTCGCGGGCCGACAGGGCGGCGCAGAGGCCGGCACTGCCCCCGCCGATGATGAGCAGCACATCGACTGCCTGCGATCCTGCGCCGGACGCGGCTCACGACGCGGGCAGCTCGACGATCAGGCGGCCCTCGGTGGTCACCTCGTCGGCCGCGGCCACTCCCGCCACGTGAACCGAGACGCCGCCCGGGATCAGGGCATGTATGGCCTGGCCATCTCCGCCAGCTGCTCCAGCTTTGCCAGTGCCACGTCCCGGCCGTCCGATGGCACATAGT
>DATCQR010000255.1:0-5113 GCA_036569405.1 Candidatus Limnocylindria bacterium | reverse complement strand
AGCAGGTCCTCCGGCAGCTCGGCCAGGAAGCGCGACGGCTCGCTGGCCGCTCCCACGCCCCACGTGGACCGATGGTTGGCGTGCACCAGGTAGAGCCGATCCTTGGCCCGCGTCATGCCCACGTAGGCGAGCCGCCGCTCCTCCTCCAGCTCGCGGTCATCCTCGAGGGCGCGGCGATGCGGCAGCAGCCCTTCCTCCAGCCCCACGATGAAGACGACCGGAAACTCCAGCCCCTTGGCGGCGTGCAGGGTGATGAGCGTCACCCGCTCGGGTCGGTCCTCCAGCTCGTCCTGGTCGCTCACCAGCGCGACCTCCTCCAGGAAGCGCTCGAGCCCCTCCGGGATTGCCAGCTCGTCGAACTCGGCGGCGTGGTTGCGCAGCTCGAGCAGGTTGGTCCAGCGCTCCTCGCCGTCATCGGTCCCGTCCTGGAGCTGCTCGCGCAGTCCGGTGCGCTCGTAGACCGCGTCGAAGATGGCCGATGGCGGCTCCTTGGCGGCAATGGCCGTGAAGCCGCGCACCAGCTCGGCGAAGCCGGAGAGCGCGGTACGGGCGCGCGGCGACAGGTTCGGGTTCTCGCCGGCGCGCTCGATGGCATCCCACAGCGTCCCGCCGCGGGCTTCGGCGGATGCGCGCAGCTCCTCCAGGGTCTTGTCGCCGATCCCGCGCGCCGGGACGTTGACGACCCGCCCCAGTGCCACCCGATCCGAGGTGTTGCGAGACAGGCGGACGTAGCCGAGCGCGTCCTTGACCTCGCGCCGCTCGTAGAAGCGGGTGCCGCCGACCAGCTGGTACGGGATCCCGAAGCGGACGAAGGACTCCTCCAGTACCCGGCTCTGGGCGTTGATGCGGTAGGTGACGGCGATATCGCCGTAGCGCAGGGAGCCTGCCTCGTCATCGGCCCGGGCGGTGAGGATGGCGTTGAGCCCTCCGCGCCCCGACCCGGTCAGGCGCTCGACCTGGCGCGCCACGAACTCGGCCTCCTCGTACTCGTTGTAGGCGTCGAAGAGGGTGATCGCGGTGCCGGCCCCGCGATCGGTCCACAGCTTCTTCTCCTTGCGCCCCTCGTTGCGCGAGACGACCGCGTGGGCAGCGTCCAGGATGGTCTGCGTGGAGCGGTAGTTCTGCTCCAGCTTCACGACCTTGGTGGTGGGGTGGTCGCGCTCGAAGTCCAGGATGTTGCGAAGGTCCGCGCCGCGCCACGAGTAGATGCTCTGGTCGTCGTCGCCAACCACCGCCAGGTTGCCGTGCTTCGCCGCCAGCAGGCTGCAGAGCAGGTATTGCGCCCGGTTGGTGTCCTGGTACTCGTCGACCAGGATCTGCTGCCAGCGCCCCTGGTAGCGGGCAAGGATCTCAGGGTGCTGCTCGAACAGGAAGACCGCGCGCATCAGCAGGTCGTCGAAGTCGACCGCGTCGTCCTCGTTGAGCTGCTCCTGGTAGGCGGCGTAGACACGAGCCGCCGTCTCGTCGTAGTAGTTCGCGGCCTGCCTGGTTGCGGTGGCCGGGTCGGCCAGCTCGTCCTTTCTCTGACCGATCCAGGCGAGCATGCCCGCAGGCGCGAATCGCTTCTCGTCGAGGTCAAGCCGACGCAGGATCCCCTTGACCATCGCCACCTGGTCGGCCCGGTCGTAGATCGTGAAGGACCGTGTGAGGCCGATGGCGTTGCCGTCGCGGCGCAGGATGCGCGCACAGATGGCGTGGAAGGTGCCGATCGTCGCCTCCCTCGCTCCCTCCTCCCCGATCAGCCCCGCGATCCGCTCGCGCATCTCGTTGGCCGCCTTGTTGGTGAAGGTGACCGCCACGATCTGCCACGGCTTGGTGCCCGTGGCGACCAGGTAGGCGACCCGATGCGCGAGGACTCTCGTCTTGCCGGACCCGGCCCCGGCGAGGATGAGAAGGGGCCCGCCGGTGTGCGACACCGCCTCCCTCTGCGGCTCGTTGAGGCGTGCGAGGATCTCCTCGGGGCTGAGGGTCGCGGGGGTCGTGGGCTGGGGGGACATCGGCTCCTGATTCTAGGGTCGACGGCCCGTGACCGCCTCGCGGTCAATCAGAGCATTGGGTGGCAGATCTGGCTCGCCGGATCGTCAGCTTGAGCACTCGACCCGCCCGATGGCGTGCTGGGTGGTCACCAGCGACGCATGGCTAGTCGTATTGATCACCCGGCGATCATTGGCGGATAAGCGCGCCGTAAGGCCGCGTACATGACCATCCCGTCATGGGCAGCCGCGACGACCGACGCACGATTGGCCGGCTCAAGGGTGAGCGCCTGGCCCGCCAGCTCACGGCAGAGTGGCGCGAGCTGCGGCTTGGGGCCGGAGTCTCGCAATCGGCCGTTTCTCAAACCGTCGGAATCTCGCGGTCCGCATATGCTCGGCTCGAACGCGGCGAGGCTACGGAAATCGGAGTGGTGCGGGCGGCCATCGTCACCGCCGCGCTCGGGGGCGACCTGTCGGTCAAGGTCTATCCAGGCGGACCGCCCATCCGGGACGCAGGGCACGTGGCGCTGCTGGCAATGCTCGACGCGCGGGTCAGTGGCCGGTGGCGAGTCACACACGAGGCACCGGTTCAGGCCGGTGACGGACGGGCGTGGGACCGCCGCCTCGACGGACCGGTCTCGATCGGCCTGGAAGCTGAGGTGGCGCTCCGTGACCTCCAGGCGCTGGAGCGCAGGATGCAGCGCAAGAAGGAGGACAGCGGCGTGACTCGCATGATCCTGCTCGTGCGAGGGACGCGGCGTAACCGCGAGGTCCTGCGAGAGCTGCTTCCCTCCGTGCGTGGAACCTTCCCCCTCGGCTCACGGGAGCTCCTCCGTGCGCTGGCCGATGGCCGCGACCCCGGTGCTGACGGCTTGCTCGTCCTCGACGCCCCGTTCGCTCGTGCGACCTGACCACTGAGGCGTCACTGCTGTCAGCCCGGGCGCCCGTCTGACGACTGGGCTGTCATATGAGCCAGCCGGATGCAGATTTGGCCCGCCGGATGGTCATAAAGACCGATGAGGTGTCGGCAATGACAACCGCGTGGTCGTTCGCTGCCAGGAACCAACGAAAGAGCCCCGGCCGAAGCCGGGGCTCTCCTAACGGTGTGTGGAGGACGGGTTAGTAGTCGCCCATCCCGCCGCCGCCCATGCCGGGCATCGGCGCCTTCTCCTTCTCCGGCAGATCGGTGACGACCGTCTCGGTGGTGAGCAGCAGGGCTGCCACCGATGCGGCGTTCTCGAGTGCCGAGCGGGTGACCTTGGCCGGGTCGATGATGCCGGCCACGAACATATCGGTGTACTCGGCCTTCTGGGCATCCCAGCCATTGCCAGGCTTCAGCTTGCGAACCGCCTCGACGACGACCGATCCCTCCCAGCCGCCGTTCGCGGCGATCTGGCGAAGCGGCTCCTCGAGCGCACGGCGCAGGATGTTGACGCCCGTCGCCTCGTCTCCGAGGGCCTCGACCTTGTTCAATGCGGGGATCGCATGGAGCAGGACCGAGCCGCCACCGGCGACCATCCCCTCCTCGACCCCGGCACGGGCTGCCGAGAGCGCGTCCTCGATGCGGTGCTTCTTCTCCTTCAGCTCGACCTCGGTGGCCGCGCCGACCTTGAGGATCGCCACGCCGCCGGAGAGCTTGGCCAGGCGCTCCTGGAGCTTCTCGCGGTCGAAGTCGCTGGTGGTGTCGTCGATCTGAAGCTTGATCTGAGACTTGCGGGCCTCGATCGCGTTCGCGTCGCCCTTCCCCTCGACGATGGTGGTGGTGTCCTTGGTAGCGGTCACTCGACGCGCCTGCCCGAGGTCTTCGAGCGCCACGCTCTCGAGCTTTCGCCCGACCTCCTCGGAGATGACCCGCGCACCGGTCAAGGTGCCGATGTCCTCGAGCATGGCCTTGCGGCGATCCCCGAAGCCGGGTGCCTTGATCGCGAGCACGCTGATGGTGCCCTTGAGCTTGTTGACGACCAGGGTGGCGAGTGCCTCGCCGTCCACGTCCTCGGCCACGATCAGGAGCGGCCTGCCGGCGCCGACGACCTTCTCGAGGGTCGGCAGGATGTCGGCCACGGCGCTGATCTTCTTGTCGGTGACGAGGATGTAGGGCGCCTCGAGGGTGGCCTCCATGCGGCCTGCGTCGTTCGAGGTGACCATGTAGGCGCTGACGTAGCCCCGATCGAGCTGCATCCCCTCGACGTATTCCTTGTCGAGCTTGAGCCCCTGGCTCTCCTCGACGGTGACGACGCCATCCTTGCCGACCTTCTCCATGACCTCGGCGATCATCTCGCCGATCTCGGTGTCACGGGCGCTGATGGCCGCGATGTGAGCGATGTCGTCCTTGGTGAGGACCGGCTTCGAGAGTCGCTTGATCTCGTCCACGACCGCGGTCACGCCACGCTCGATGCCGCGCTTGAGCGCCATCGGGTTGGCACCGGCGGTCACGTTGCGCAGGCCCTCGCTGATGATCGCCTGGGCCAGCACGATGCTGGTGGTGGTGCCGTCACCGGCGATGTCATTGGTCTTGGCCGCGACCTCCTCGAGCAGCTGGGCACCCATGTTCTCGTAGGGGTCCTCCAGCTCGATGTCGCGCGCGATGGTGACGCCGTCATTGGTGATCGTCGGCGATCCGTACTTCTTGTCCAGGAGCGCATACCGGCCGCGGGGGCCCAGGGTGACCTTGACGGCGTCGGCCATCTTGTCGACCCCGCGCTTCAGCGCGCGTCGTGCCTCTTCGTCGAACAGGAGCTGCTTTGCCACGATGTTGTTCGTCCTCCGAAACTACTTGATGACTGCCAGGACGTCCTTCTGGGAGAGGATCAGGAGATCCTCGTCATCCAGCTTGAACTCGGTCCCGGCGTACTTCTGGAACAGGATCTTCTCTCCGACCGAGACCTCGATCGGCTCGCGGCTGCCGTCGTCCAGGGTGCGCCCCGGTCCGACCGCCAGGATCGTCCCTTCCTGAGGGCGCTCCTTGACGGTATCTGGCAGGACGATGCCGCTCTTGGTCATCTCCTCGCGGGCGCTGGGCCTGACGACCAGGCGGTCGCCGAGGGGCTTGAGCTTGGTCTCCGATGCGACCGGGGTGCTGGCACTCAACCGCTGAGAGTGCTAACGGATCGTAGCCCGGCAGGAAGCCGCGTGTCAAGAAT
>DATCQR010000254.1:0-2099 GCA_036569405.1 Candidatus Limnocylindria bacterium | reverse complement strand
CATCGACACGCCTTTGGTGATGGTCGTCATCCTCAAGGGCGCCACGGTCTTTGCGGCCGACCTGCTGCGCAGCCTGACCATTCCCGCCGAGCTGGAGTTCATGCGCGCAGCGAGCTATGGCTCAGGCACCTCGGGCGGGCGGCTGCGGCTGGCGCACATGGTCGAAGGCCCGCTGGTCGGACGTCATGTCCTGCTGGTCGAGGACATCGTCGACTCGGGACGGACGATTGGCGCCATCAAGAAGCGGCTCAATCGGCTGGGGCCTGCCTCGCTGCGCCTGGCGGCGCTCCTCGACCGGCCCGCCCGTCGTGAGGTTGAGGTGGAGATCGATTTCACGGGATTCGTGATCCCGGACAAGTTCGTCATCGGCTACGGCCTCGATTACGCCGGGCTCTACCGCGAGCTGCCTGGCATCTACTCGCTGTCATAGGCAAATACACGGCTTGGCGTAAGGCTGAGCTGCACTGCCACCTCGACGGGGCGGTGCGTTCGTCGACCGCCGAAGAGCTCGCTGTGGAGCAGGGTCTCGACCTCAAGAGGCCGCTGCGCATGACGGCGCCCGAGGACTGTCCTTCGCAGGCCGTTTACATCTCCTACTTCGACGACGCGATCGCCGTCCTGCAGACGGCGCGCGCGCTCGAGAGGGCCGCGCTGGAGCTCGGAATTGATTCGGCAGAGGAGAACATCGACTACCTGGAGGTACGCTGGGCGCCGCGCCTCCACTTGCGCAACGGCCTCACGGTGCAAGAGGTGATCGAGGCAGTCCTGTCTGGGCTCAGCGCCGCTCCCTTGCGTGCAGTGGCAATCGTCTGCGCCATGCGCCACCACTCGGTAGAGGACAACGTCGTGCTGGCAAAGGAGGCGGGGCTGTTTGCCGGTCGCGGTGTCGTCGGTTTCGATCTCGCCGGCGACGAGATCCGCTACCCGGCAGCGCCTCAGCGGCCTGCATTCGAGGCTGCGCGGGCAGCGGGCCTGAGGCTCACATGCCATGCGGGAGAGGCGGGCGATCCGTTGAACGTCGAGGAAGCGCTGGACCTGGGCGTGGAGCGCATTGCGCACGGAGTGATCGGGGCTCGCGAGCCGCGCATCGTGGAGAGGATTCGATCAGAGGGCGTGGTCCTCGACCTCTGCCCAACCGCCAACTGGAAGTGCAAGGCGGTCCCCACCCTCGCGCGGCACCCGCTGCCGGCGTTGGTCCGAGCCGGGGTGCGCTGCACCATCAGCACGGATTCGCGAACTGTCGCCGACACGACCTTGAGCCAGGAGTTCGAGCGTGCATCCGCGATGGGCCTGAGCGATGACGAGCTGAAGGGCTGCAACGAAACCGCTTACGCGGCGAGGTTCGGCTAACCGGTACCGAACAAGCGGTCGCCGAAGTCGCCCAACCCCGGGACGATGAAGGATCGATCGTTGAGGCCTTCGTCGAGGGCTGCCGTGAAGATCTGGACCTCGGGGTGGCGTTCCTCGAGCACCTTGACCCCCTCCGGCGCCGCCACTATGCAGATCATGCGAGGGTCGCGGCCGCCGGCCTCCTTGATCAGGTCCAGCGCCTGGGCCGCCGAGCCCCCGGTCGCGAGCATCGGATCCAGCAGCAGCGGGATTTTGCCGGCGAGGCTTGGCAGCTTTTGGTAATAGATCCGCGCGACTGCCGTCTCCTCGTCGCGCTCGAGCCCGATGTAGCCGACGCTGACTCGAGGCAAGAGCTCCAGGGCCGGGCCGAGGATCCCCAGGCCTGCCCGAAGGACGGGGATGGCGACGACCTCACTCTCGACGAACGTGGCAGCGGATTCTCTGAGCGGCGTCTGGACAGTTCCATTCCGCACTGGTAGATCCGCAGTTGCCTCGTAAAGCAAAAGCGTGATCACCTTCCTGGCCAGCTCGCGGAACTCTTCAGGTTCGGTGGCGCGGTCGCGAAGACCGGCAAGGCTGTCCGCTACCAGCGGATGCTTACTGACCCTTAGTGGCACGATCCATCTCGATGAGGCGCCGGATCGCGTCCACCGCGACCTTGAACATGCGGTCCATGAAGGATGGGTCCACGTGGTGTATCTCGCCCGCACCCATCTCGTCGACGCATAAGTTCAGAGTGCCAGCCCGAA
>DATCQR010000253.1:0-3819 GCA_036569405.1 Candidatus Limnocylindria bacterium | reverse complement strand
GGTACAGGCGCTGCCAGTGCTGCCCTCGACTCCCTCGAGGTCAAGGGCGGCGACCAGATCGCCTCCTTCGACCCCGTCGATCAGCCAGCTGGCGCTGTGCGGCAGCCTCTCGGTCGGATGGCCGGTGGGCTCCACTCCCTCGAGGTCCCGGATGCCAGCGAGAAGCCGATCCCGCAGGCCTGCCAGCCGCGCGTTCTCAACGCCACGAGCGGAGGCGTCGCCCTGTGCCAGCTCAAGCGCCCGCGCGAAGCCCACGATGCCGGCCACATTCTCGGTTCCGGCCCGTCGCTGCCTCTCCTGTGCGCCTCCCTGCATCTGGGGCAGGAGCGCCGTCCCCTGCCGCACGAAGAGCGCACCGACCCCCTTGGGGCCGTAGACCTTGTGGGCGGCGAGGCTCAGCAGGTCGACCCCCAGGTTGTCGACGTCGAGCGGAAGGAAGCCCGCAGCCTGGATTGCATCGGTATGGAAGAGAATGCCGCGCCGACGGCAGATGGCGCCGATCTCGGCGATCGGCTGGATGGTGCCGACCTCGTTGTTGGCGTACATGATCGAGACCAGGCTGGTGTGGTCGTTGATCGCGGCCTCGACCGCGGCAGGATCGACGCGCCCGAATCGGTCGACAGGGACGTAGGTGACCCCGAAGCCGGAGCGCTCCATGATCGCGCAGGCGTGGAGGACCGCCTTGTGCTCGACGCCGCTGGTGACGATGTGCCGTCCCCTGGCGCTGGCGGCCCAGACAGCACCCTTGATGGCGAGGTTATCGGCTTCGCTGCCGCCCCCGGTAAAGACGATCTCGCGGGGCTTGGCGCCGAGGATCGAGGCGATCGCCTCGCGCGCCTCGTCGAGCCCCTGTCGCGCCCGCCGGCCGGCTGCATGCGGGCTCGACGCGTTGCCGTAGTGCTCGGTCAGGTACGGCAGCATCGCCTCCAGCACCTCGGCGCGGAGGGGCGTGGTGGCGGCATGGTCGAGGTAGATGCTCATCGGCCGCGTCTCCCGGGCGCCTCGTGCATGATGGCGGAGTCTACGACCTGGGGATGATGGAGGTGTTCACCGGTGATCGTGCGAACTCTCGAAGACGTGGTGGGGAGTGACCGGGACGTCGCAGGAGAGGGTTGGCGCAGCCGTCGCTTCCTGTTGCAACGCGACGCGCTGGGCTTCTCGCTGCACGACACCACCGTCGCGGCGGGAACGGAGCTCAACCTGCAGTACAAGCACCACTTCGAGGCCTGCTACTGCCTCGAGGGCGAGGCGGAGGTGGTGGACCTGGCCACCGGCGAGCGCCATGCGATCGGTCCGGGGACCATGTACGCCCTCGACGCTCACGACCGCCACACGGTCACCGTGCAGCAGGACCTCCACCTCGTCTGCGTCTTCAATCCTGCGTTGACCGGCGGCGAAGTTCACGACGCCGATGGGAGCTTCCCGCCTCCAGACGAATGAGGCTCGGGGTCGGAGCTGAACAGGGCCATGACCATCGTCCTGTTGAGGCCCAGGCAGCTCAGAGCCGATGGTTTGGGCATGACAGCGGAGACGATCATGCTCGTCAGGCTCCTCACTACAGCCGCGCTCATTGGCGCAACGGCTGAGTACGCCGCCATGATCAGGCGCCGCGTGGTGCGTCGGGCCGATGCTCGCGAACACCGCGTCCTTGAGGACCTCGGCCTGCAGAGCCTCGTGCGCGTGTTCCTGACCGATCCGCCTGCCATCGAGCAACCCGCACGAGCGCAGCCGTAACCCGCGGCTGACCACCCGCAGCCCTCGGAATGACCTCCGCTCGGCGCGACCCTCATCGGGTTCAGATTCAGATCACGGCTGCGCTATTGCGGTTGTTGCGGCTCGAACCGGCGCCGCTGCAGGCTCAGGGCTGCATATGCCGGCTATCCGGGCACTCAACCCGGATAACGCAGCCCCCGTATGAATTCGTCCGACTGGGCCGTGAGCAGCCCGCTCCTTGCGTGGCTGCTCGCGTCGTGCGTGCAGGCCCTGTTCTGAGCTAGCGCCTCCAGCCGTCGATCAGGAACGATCCCGCGAATGCCGCCAGGCCCAGGGTTACGAGGTCGAGCGAACCGAGGTCGACCTTGAAGGCAGCGAGTAGAAACAGGACGACTGCGATGATCAGCAGAATGGCGCCTGGTCTCATGGACATTTGGCTCCTCCTCTCCAAGTGGCCCCCGCAGTGATTAGACGCCGACTGTCAACCGCCTAGGGCTTGTCTGGGTCCTCATCCACCACCCGCAGCGACAGCTCGGCCAGCTGTGCGGGGGTGATGGGCGAGGGCGCGTCCATCATCAGGTCGCTCCCCGACTGGGTCTTGGGGAAGGCCATGACCTCCCGGATGTTGTCCTGGTCGGCGAGCAGGGCAGACCATCGGTCCAGCCCGATCGCGATGCCACCGTGCGGCGGGGCGCCATATTCGAGCGCGTCGAGCAGTGCGCCGAACTGGTCGCGCATGCCCTCGATGCTGTGCCCCATCAGCGCAAAGGCGCGTTCCAGCAGGTCTCGCCGATGAATCCGGATCGACCCGCCACCCAGCTCCCAGCCGTTCAGGGCGAGGTCGTACTGCTGGGCATGCACCGCGCCGGGATCGGCCTCCATGGCTGCCTCCTCGTCCCAGACCGGAGCGCTGAACGGGTTGTGGGTGGCGTCCCAGCGGTCCAGGTCGGCGTCCCATTTGAACATCGGGAAGGGATAGACCCAGACGTACGCCAGCGTGGTGGCATCTCGCAGGTCGAGCCGCTGGCCCATCTCGAGCCGCAGGTGGCCGAGCGCCCCGGCGGCCACCAGGCGATCCGTGTCGGCCACGATCAGGAGCAGGTCGCCGGCCTCACCACCAGTCGCTTCGAGGATGGCTGCCGTCTGGGTCAGGGACAGGAACTTGCCGAGCGGGCCGTGAAGCGATCCGTCGTCCTGCACCGACACGTGGATGAGGCCCTTCGCACCGTGACGCTGGGCGAGATCGATCAGCTCGTCGAGCTGGCGGCGCGAATAGTCGCCGCAGCCAGGAGCACGGATGGCGTAGACGGCGCCACCCCCCGCGAGCGCTTCGCTGAAGATCCGGAAGTCGACGTCGCCGACCGGCTCGCGGAGGTCGACCAGCTCCATCCCGAAGCGCAGGTCGGGCTTGTCCGACCCGTAGCGGCTCATCGCCTGCTCATAGGTGAGGCGCGGGAACGGGGTCTGCATGATCGGACGATCCGGAAGCGCCTCGCGGCTGACGGCGGTCACCATCTGCTCGACGGTCGCCATCACGTCCTCGGCTGCCACGAAGCTCATCTCGATGTCGATCTGGGTGTGCTCCAGCTGCCGATCACCTCGCAGGTCCTCGTCGCGATAGGCGCGGGCCAGCTGGTAGTAGCGGTCGTAGCCGGCCACCATCAGCAGCTGCTTCAGCTGCTGCGGGGACTGCGGCAACGCGTAGAACTTGCCGGGCTGGACGCGGCTGGGCACCACGAAGTCGCGGGCACCCTCGGGCGTGCTGCGAATCAGGGTCGGGGTCTCGACCTCAACGAATGCGGCCGCCTCGAGGTGGCGGCGCACGGCACTTGCGAGCTGCGCCCGCAGCAGCATCCGCCCCTGGAGCGGAGGCCGGCGCAGGTCCAGGTAGCGATAGGTCAGGCGCAGTGACTCGTCGAGACCGGGCTGCTCCTCGTTGACATAGAAGGGCGGCACCTTGCTGGGGTTGAGGACCGCAAAGGTGTCAACCGCGACCTCGATCTCGCCGGTCGCAAGCTCGCCGTTGGTCGTCCCCGGAGGCCGATGGCGCACCACGCCCTCCACCTGCACCACCCATTCGTTTCGAGCCGGCTCGGCGGATGCATG
>DATCQR010000252.1:0-2045 GCA_036569405.1 Candidatus Limnocylindria bacterium | reverse complement strand
CTCGAGCTGCATCGCCACGCCTGCCAGCGTCGGCCCCAGCCCGTCGTGGAGGTCGCGGCGGATGCGCCGTCGTTCATCCTCACGCGCGGTCACCAATTGTTCGCGAGAGTGCTGCAGGTCCTTGCCGAGCTGGACGGCGCGAACCACGATCGCGAGATGAGGGGAGAGGGAGCTGAGCAGCCGGTGATCCGCCGCACCGAGCCTCTCGCCCTCCCGCGGAACCGCGACCACGCGTCCCACCTGCTTGCCCTGGACCAGAAGCGGTGTCACCAGGCCTTCGCCTTCGCCGGGACGGTCCGCCGCCGGATCGGCGCCCAGCTCGATCCTCGCACCCTTCAGCTTGAGGGCCGCGACCAGCGTCTCCGAGAGAGCCGCGAGCACGTCCAGCGGCTCGTCGGTCCCTTCGATCGACTGGCCAACTCGGGCCATCACCGCACCGGTATTCCCGCGGTCACCAAACAGGAGGCGATTGACCGTGCGCTGCAGCAGCTGGTGCAGGGGCGCCAGCGCAATCGCCACAGCCGCTGTCGCCAGCACCGACGGCGCGGCCCCCGCGGCGCCTCGCATGAAGGTCGAAGCCTCCTCCACCACGGCGACGTAGAGGGCACCGAGGGCCAGAACCAGCAGGACCAGGACAACGGTTCGACTGACGACGACGTGGATGTCGAGCAGCCGGTGTCGCAACACCGCGATCGCCATCGCAACCGCGAAGACGCATATCGCCACCGGCCCGACGAAGATCGGCAGTTGCAGCGGCAAGAGGTGGGCAACGAAGAGTGCCAGTGGGATCCAGGCGGCGTATACGACCCATGCGATCTGTTCGCGCTCGGCACCGCGGCTGCGGCGGAAGCGCAGGACCAGGGCCCATATCGCGCCCGCCGCGGAGGCCACGAGCAACAGGCCCCCTAACGCTCCGATCGGGTCGGATAGCGCAGTCCCGACACCGGACAGCGGGTTCTGCAGTCCCGCGAAACCAGCCGGCCGTGCCGAGGCCACCGGGTAGGGAGCCAGCGCCGTCGAGACCATCAGCGCCAGCGATGATCCCAGCGCCGCGGCGGCGACGGCGCGCCAGCGCTTGGCCGGCGATGGAAGCCGGCCATCCGGGAAGAGCATGACCATCAGGACAAAGGCGGCGATCGCCGGTGTCCAGATGAAGGTGCTCAGGAAGATCGCCGCCGAGGTAGCGGGCAGAGAACCAGGGGCCGTTGTCCGACCGTAGAGCGCGTATTCGGCCAGGAGCCCGGCGATGGCTTCGAACGTGATGCCTCCAGCCAGGAGCCACCCGAGCGGGTTGCGCGGCCGGCCGGCGGCAATGAGGGCCGCCATCACCATGGGCAGGGGAACCACCAGCACCCGGCTGGCCCACCCATCCGTCACGCCCTTGGGGTCCACGCCGCCGCTCAGGATGTGTAACCCGAGAGCAGCGCCGGCCACGGCGACGGATACCGCGCAGAGGGACCACGCCAGGATCGTGGTCATCTGGGACGCCGCAGTTTTATTCATGGTGTGATCGGAGTCTGACAGTCCCAGGTCGAACCTGGAGATGTCCCGGGACATGCTAAGGCGGCGTCCTCGTCAGATTGATTACTCCTGCCTCTGGAGGCCGGGTCGGCGGGACCGAGACACTGCCCTCAGTGGTTGAGACAGGCCGATACCCATCGGCTGGCCGCTGATTGGAGACACTGCTTATGACACTCGCTGCATCGATCCTGCTCGGGTTTCCGCTTGGTCTCTGGCTAATGTTCCGACGCCGCACCCAGGTCATCTTCGGCGTTGTGTGGCTGGCCATCCTGGCGTTCCAGACATGGGACATCGCGTTCGACCCCGGGGCCCCGAACCGCGGCGTCCAGACCAAGTGGTACTACTGGGTCGGCCAGCCGGTGATCTTCGCCGTCGGCGTCACCCTCATGTGGGTTGGTTCCCGCGCCCGCACCCGGCTCCGGCGCCGGTCCGCGCAGGTCGACGGCTGATGACCCATCGCCGATACCGCGATCGATCCATGTTCCTGGCCTCCGCGGGCAGCAAGAACGGAACGATCGTTACTC
>DATCQR010000251.1:0-2370 GCA_036569405.1 Candidatus Limnocylindria bacterium | reverse complement strand
CTCGACGACCATCGAGTTCGCCGGAGAAGGCGAAGAGGTCGGAGCGTTCGTTGAAGAGCTCAGGCGTCACGGAAATCTCGACGTGGTCCGCTCGGGCCCCGTCGTCATGAGGAGGACAGCATGACCCCGGAGCACGTAATGATTCTCGACACCACGCTGCGCGACGGCGAGGGATCGCCTGGCTTCCACCTCGACGCCAACTCCAAAGTCCGCATCGCGCGCCAGCTCGAGAAGCTTGGCGTCGATGTCATCGAGGCGGGCTTCCCGATCTCGTCGCGCGGCGACTTCGAAGCCTGCCGCCGCATTGCCCGGGAGATCCGGGGCACCGGCGTGACCGCGCTTGCGCGCGCCGTGCGCGAAGATATCGATGCGGTGTGGGCCGCCATCAAAGAGGCCGAGACCCCGCAGATCCACATCGTCCTTTCCGTCTCCGACGTGCACATCAAGCGCAAGCTCGGCATGACGCGCCAGCAGGTGCTCAAGCAGGGCGCCGAGATGGTCGCCTACGCGCGCACGCTGTGCGACCGGGTCGAGTATTCGCCGGAAGACGCAGGCCGCGCCGACCCCGAGTACCTCCTGGAGACGGTCGAGACGATGATCGCCGCCGGTGCGACCGTCATCAACATCCCGGACACCACCGGCTACTGCCTGCCCGGAGAGTTCGGGGAGCTCGTGCACCGCCTCATCGCGGATGCGCGCGGCGCCGACAAGGTCCTGTTCTCTGTGCATTGCCACGACGACCTGGGACTGGCCACGGCCAACGCGCTGGCCGCCCTCACCGCCGGAGCGCGTCGCGTCGAGTGCACCGTCAACGGCATCGGCGAGCGCGCCGGCAACACGTCCCTCGAGGAGATCGTGATGCTCCTTCGCGTTCGCCAGTCGCGTCTCGGGCTGGAATGCGCGGTCGAGCCGACGGAGATCACGCGGACGTCACGGCTGGTCGCGGAGCTCACGGGCACGCCTGTGCAGCCGAACAAGGCTGTCGTGGGCGCCAACGCGTTCGCGCACGCCGCGGGCATCCACCAGGACGGCATCCTGAAGGACCGCCTGAACTACGAGATCATGAAGCCGGAGGACGTCGGCCTTTCGGACTCTCGGATCGTGCTGACCGCCCGGTCGGGGCGCCACGCCTTCCACCACCGGCTGAGCCGGCTCGGAGTGGTGCTGACGGAGGCCCAGACGCAGGCGGCCTGGAAGCTGTTCAAGGAGGTCGCTGACAACAAGCGTGAGGTGACCGACGAGGACCTCCGCAAGATCGTCACGGCCCCGGAGAGCGGTGGGGGCGGCTTCGCCGACCAGTCCAACGACCACAACCACGTTGCGGACACGCTCCGGCACCTGATCTTCGGCTAACGGCGCGGGTGAGGAGCAAGCTCCCGCGACAGAGTCGCGGGGGCCCCAGTGGACGCTGCGCCTTTTCGTAGGCGGATGCACGAGAAGGAGTGAATGTAGCGGCGGTCCCGGCCGAGGCTGGGTGACGGCCGGAGTAAATCCGGCCTGGACGCCACGCCTTGTCCTGCAAACGGTACCGCCGACCCGGAGCGCAGGCCGCGGCGGGGAAGCACTCTACCGCGGGCCTGCGCGCCGGAAGGCGATCGATCGACCGCCCAACCTGATCCTGAAACTAGCTTAACGCCTTCGTTAACTCTAGGCTTTATGCAGGCGCGCGTCCATTTACGCGGCCTGGGAGGTGAGAGATATGCGCAAGTTCGGGTTCGTATTCAGCATCGCCACTATGGCCGCCGCTCTGATGGCCCTTTTCGCGGCGACCGGTTTGGCCGATGTATGGCCACCGCTTAAGTAGCCAAGCCTAAATAAGCCCTGCCGGGATTGCTGCCACAGGCGCGCTGTCGCGCCGGATGCCACACGCCCGTGGCACCGTTAAGTAATTTGGGTTAAGCTCCCAGCGTGGTTCAGACCGGTGACCGCCGGCGAGTGACCGTTCCCGACGGGGACGGCCCCACTCGGCGTGCCGGGCATCGGCGTCTGCCTGGAGTAGATCTCCGCCCCGGGGCGGTCAAGCAGGCCCGCGTTGAGGCGGGCCTCAGCCTCGCCAAGGTTGGCAAGGGCTGCGTCACGGCCCCGGCCGTCTACTTGATCGAGACCGGTCGCACACGCCCCTCACTGCCCACTCTCGAGCACATCGCCCGCCGCCTCGGCAAGTCGGTCGAGTTCTTCCTGGCCGACCAGAGCGGCAACGCCGACGAGACCAGGACCGGGCTCATCGAACTCGAGGCGATGGTGGCCGAAGGCCGGCACCAGGAAGCGATCACGCATGGCGAAGAGTTGCTAAAGCTCAGCACGTCGGCGCACCGCCTGGGCCAGCTGCGCTTCCTGCTCGGCCAAGCGTATTTGACGCTGGCCCAGTCG
>DATCQR010000250.1:0-2792 GCA_036569405.1 Candidatus Limnocylindria bacterium | reverse complement strand
GCGGCCGCCTCCGGCACCGGCGGGGCGTCCGGAGATCGCCTTGCGATCACGCGCCGTCGCGCCGCGCGCAGCAGCGGGAGGCGGTCCGCGACCAAGTGCACTCCAACGCCTGCGTCGAGGAGGACCTGACGCGCCAGTGCGTGCAGCGTCCGGACCTCGATCCCGTCCGCTTCGGGCAGTAGCGGACCCAGCCGCAGGGCGATCCGCGCGCTCAGCTCCTCCGCAGCCTCGCGGTTGAAGGTGACCACCGCGATCCGCTCGGCGGCCACGCCGCGCGTCAGCAGAACCCCGAGCCGGGCGATGAGTGTCGTGGTCTTGCCACTGCCCGCGGGAGCGATGATCTGGGCTGGCCCATCCGGCAGGGTTGCGGCGGCTTGCTGCTCCGCATCGAGCGCATCGAGCAGGGGAGCCACGGTTGGGATCACGGCCTGGGCCAGCGCCATGAGGACAGGATCGGCCCGCAGCCTTACCAGTGCATGATCGCCCGCTTATCGGGATATCCTGTCGTCCGCTCGCTTACATAAGGGGACCCTTCACCGAACCCATGAGTTGCCGATGAACCGGCGCGACCGCCGGCCCAACCACGCCACCGAAAGTCCGCGCGCCCGCCGGATCCGGGAGGCCACCGAACGCGAGCAGCTGCTGCGCGCGCGCGGCATCGACCCGCTGAGTCCTCCTCCGCGCCGATCACGGGCGTCGACGCGCCGCCCACGGCGCTGGAAGCGCAACCTGGTCCTGCTGCTGGTCATTCTGCTGCTGAGCGGATGCACCGGCGGATGGCTCATCTGGCAGCGCGTGGCGGCCTTCAACGACGACGTCAGCTCGGCCGGCTCCCTCTCATCCTCCCTCCTCTTCCCGCTCATCGGCAGCGACCGCGTCAACGTTGCCATCTACGGCTACGGGGGGCCGGGGCACACCGGAGGGATCTACCTGGCCGACTCGATCATGATCCTCTCGATCGATCCAAAGACCGATACGACCACCATGATCCCGATCCCCCGCGACCTGTGGATCCAGGGCTTCCCCGAGCTTCCGAACAACGCCAAGATCAACGAGGCGTTCGCGGACGGCTACGTGCGCGGTGGCGTGTACGAGGCGGGCAAATTCGCCACCTCGGTCCTCGCCGAGGTGACCGGCCTCCCCATCCAGCACTGGATGGCGCTCGACTTCGCCGGGTTCAGGGCGATGGTCGACAGCGTCGGGGGTGTGACGGTGGACAACCCGGTCGCGTTCGCCTACACCTGGGACGAGAACAGGTTCTTCGCGCACAAGTGGGACGGCGGCTCCTTCGAGTCGGGACCGATCTTCCTCGACGGCGTGCACGCCCTGGACTACGCGCGTTCGCGGTACACCAGTGTGACTGCCGAATCGACGGACTTCGCGCGATCCGTTCGCCAGCAGCGCGTGCTGATCGCGATCCGTGGCAAGCTCGGCGGGGGACTGGCTGCCCTGGGACCGGGGCTTGCGATCATGGATGCCCTGAAGGGCCAGATGGCCACCGACCTGTCGGCGATCGACCTGTACCTGCTCTCCGGCCACCTCGGCGTGGATCGGCGCATCGAGCTGACCGAGGGCGTGATCCTGGAGGCGACCAGCAACAGCATCGGCCAGTACATCCTCGTCGTCATCGGGCGGGCTTCGGGGAGCGACTACGCCCCGTTGCGGCAATACCTGCAGACTGAGCTGGCGCGGCCGCTTCCCACCCCCCTTCCGAGCCCTTCGCCGAGCCAGCCATGACCCTCGACGGCCAGCGGGAGGCGCACCTGCGCACCGTGCTGCGCCAGCTGCCCCTGTCACCGGGCGTGTACCTGATGAAGGGGCCCGACGGCCGGGTCCTGTACGTCGGCAAGGCGGACCTGCTTCGGCATCGGGTCCGTTCCTATTTCGGCTCGAAGACAGGCCTCGACAGGCGGATCCTGCGCATGACGGCCGAGGTCGCGGACATCGAGTACATCGTCACCGACACGGTGAGCGAGGCGTTCCTGCTCGAGTCCAACCTGATCAAGGAGCATCGGCCCCGCTTCAACATCCGCCTCCGCGACGACAAGAGCTACCCGTTCGTGAAGATCACGCTCGGCGAAGACTTTCCGCGGATCGTGCGCACCCGCAAGCTGGTCCGGGACGGCAGCCGCTACTTCGGCCCGTACGCCTCCGCCTCCAGCGTCGACGAGACCCTCAAGCTGCTGCGCCGCATCTTCCCGTTCCGGACCTGCAACCTGGACATCCCCGACGGAAAGCGGGTCCTCGAACGCCCGTGCCTCCTGTACTACATCAAGCGCTGCCAGGGGCCGTGCATCCAGGCCATCGAGAAGGCCGAGTACCGCGCCACCATCGATCGCGTGGTCGACTTCCTGGAGGGACGCCAGGAGGGGATCGCGGCCGAGCTGCGCGGCGAGATGCAGGACCACTCGCATGCCCTTCGGTACGAGCAGGCCGCCATCGCCCGCGACAAGCTGCGCGCCGTCGAGCGCACCATCGAGCAGCAGAAGGTCGCCGCCTTCAGCCGGGCCGAGCAGGACGTGATCGGGATCGCTCGCGAGGAGGGCGAGGCCTGCCTCCAGCTGTTCGTGATCCGCAACGGGAAGATGATCGGCCGCGAGCACTTCATCGTGGAGGGGGCGCGCGACGTGACCGACGCCGAGGTGCTCGGCTCCTTCCTGCCGCAGTACTACGCGGCGACCGAGCGGCCGCCGCGCGAGGTGGTGCTGCCGTTCGCACCATCGGAGGCCGATGCGCTGGCCGCCTTCCTCGCCGACCGGCGTGGCTCGAAGGTGGCGCTGACCGTGCCCGAG
>DATCQR010000249.1:0-7727 GCA_036569405.1 Candidatus Limnocylindria bacterium | reverse complement strand
GCTCGAGATCCTCGGCGTGCTGGTCGCCACCAACCCGGCGGCTGCCGGCGGCGAGTCCAGCGACACGATCTTCGCCTTGCTAGGCGGGAGCGGCGCCTTGATGGCCGGCTTCGCGATGGTCGCCATCTTCATCGGGACGATCGCCGTCAACGCGATGAACGACTACACCGGCTCTCTGTCGCTCCAGGCGGCTGGATTCAAGGTGAAGCGCATCTACTCTGCGGCCATCGTGGCAATCCTCGGCTTCGGGTTCACCCTGGTGCTCCAGTACAACGGAGAGTTCTCAGGGAACTTCTTCAACTTCCTGCTCTTCATCAGCTACTGGATCTCACCCTTCGTCGGGGTCGTCCTGGCGGATTGGTGGCTGCGGAGGGGGCAGGCCGATCCGTATTCGGTGGTCGACTATGCAAAGTTGCACACCGGGACGATCGGGCTGGTGGCGCTGGTCGTCGGCTTCCTGGTCGGGATCCCCTTCGAGGCCTCGTCCCTGGGGTACGCGTGGAGCGCCGAATGGTGGGGCGTGCCCTTCAACTGGGTCACCGCCAACTACCTCCATGGCGCCGACCTGGCGTACTACGTGGGCGGCGGAGTGGCTTTCCTGATCTATTGGTTCGGCGCGCGACGCTCGCTGCAACGAACCTGAGCTGACCCACGGGAGGCCCCGGCGGTCATCCGTCGGGGCCTCTTGATGCAACCGGGGCGTGCGGCCGATGGACGACTGGCTCGAGCGGCAGGGTCGCCACGTGCGCAGCGATCTGATCGGCCGCGGCGATCCACAGTCCGTCGATCGCACGTGCCCGCTCCATCAGCGTCTCGAGGGCAACGGCCCGCGATGCCCGCCCTGAGACGAAGGGGTGGTTGGTGAGCATGAAGAGGCCCCCTTCAGCGACGAGCGCCTCCAGCTCCAGCGTCCAGCGCTCGAGCACCTCGGTCGGGCTGGCGATCACGCCGGAGCCGGTGATCCCCGGCAGGTAGGCATATGGCTCCCAGTCGTCAAGGCTCCAGTGCGCCGGCAGCTCAATGATCGAAGACGCTCCCGACTCCGGACCTGTCGCGAGCCGGTAGGGATGGTCCGCGTCCATGAGGCCGCTGTCGTACAGGAACCCGTGCTTCGCCAGAAGGGCGGGGAGGCGGTAGGAGAGCTCCCACATCGGCGCTCGATACCCCACCGGCCGCACGCCGATGACGTCCCGCAGGGCCTCCAGCCCACGGAGCAGATGCCGCTCCTCCGTCTCGGCATCGGGGGCCGAATGCGCCCCTTCGTGCAGGTACCCGTGATGACCGATCTCATGCCCCGCATCGCGGATGGCGCGGATCGCTTCAGGCCAGCGCTCGGCGGTGTAGCCGGGCACGAAGAAGGTGGCGCGGATCCCCTGCCGGTCCAGGACGCGCAGCAGCCGCGGAACCCCGGTTCGTGGCCCATAGGCCTGGTGCGACATGACGTCGAGCCAACCCGCACTCTCGGGGTGGTCGAACAGGATCGGGCTCTCCGCGTCGACGTCGAAGGTGAAGCAGGCGGCCGCTCGCTTGCCCTCCGGCCACGCAAAGCCAAGCGGCATCGGGCTGTGCCAGTCGAGCCCGGGAGCCTCCGGCATCGGCCTCAGCTGCCAGCGCGCCGCAGCGCGACCAATGAGAGCATCTCGTAGGCGAGATTCGCCGCCAGCGTCGCGGTCTGGCCGGCAGGATCGTAGGCCGGAATCACCTCGACCACGTCGAAGCCGATGAAGTCGATCCCAGTCAGCCCGCGCAGGACGGCCAGCATGTCGTGCGCCGATGGCCCACCCGCCTCGGGCGTTCCGGTGCCCGGGGCGAATCCAGGATCCACGACATCGATGTCGAAGCTGATGAAGGCCGGCTGATCGCCGACTCGCTCCCGGATGCGGGACGCGACAGCCGCAGGACCAAGCTCGAAGACATCCTCGGTGGTCAGGTAATCCAGTCCCAGCTCCGTCCGCAGGCCGGTCCGATCCTCGGCGTCGTAGATCGACCCGCGCAGGCCGACCTCGATCGAATGGGCGGTATCCACCAGACCCTCCTCGATGGCTCGCCGCATCCAGGTCCCGTGGTTGTACTTCTCGCCGAAGTAGCTGTCCCAGGCATCGGTGTGCGCATCGAAGTCGATGACCGCCACCGGGCCCCTGGTTCGCGTCGCCCGCAGGTGCGGGAGGGTGCACGCGTGGTCGCCGCCGAGTAGGAGTGGCACGACTCCCGCTTGGACGATCGGGGCAACCGTCTCCTCGATGGCCTGGTAGCTCCGCTCGGTGTTGCCCGGAATGATGGCCACGTCGCCATAGTCGACGCACGAGAGGATCTCGAAGGGCTTGACATCCAGGTTGGCGTTGTACGGCCGCAGCATCACGCTCGCCGCCCGGACCGCATTCGGGCCGAATCGGCCGCCGACCCGGTAGGTCACCCCGGTGTCGAACGGGACGCCCACGATCGCGACGTCCACCTCCTCCAGCGTTCGGACATGCGGCAGCCGCGCGAAGGTTGAGGGACCGGTGAAGCGGGGACTTTGGAGAGAGTCCTCGGGGACATACCGCGGAGGCACGGGATGAGTCTAGCGCGCGGGCTGCGCCCACAGGCCGGTCAGCTCGTCCTTCTGCACCCGGGACATCAGCTCGGCAACCGCTTCCATCGGCGGACGCCCCTGGTGCACGACGGCGGCGACCTGCTCCGCAATCGGCATCTCCACGCCCAGTTCGACGGCCAGCTCGAGCGCGCCCCGCACCGTGTCCACTCCCTCGGCCACGCCATTCAGGACCGCAGCGGCATCCGCCCAGGGCATGCCGGACGCCATCAGCTCGCCGGCGCGTCGATTGCGGGAGAGCGGGCTCATGCAGGTCGCGATCAGGTCGCCGACCCCAGCCAGCCCGGCGAAGGTCAGCTGCTGGCCTCCGGCAGCGACGCCCAGCCGGGTCATTTCGGCCAGCCCACGGGTGATGATGCCCGCCTTGGCGCTGTCGCCGAAGCCGAGCCCATCGACGAATCCAGCGGCGAGGGCAACCACGTTCTTGAGGGCGCCGGACAGCTCGACGCCGACCAGGTCCGGGTTGGTGTAGAGGCGGAAGCTCTCGCTGCCCAGCAGCGCGGCGAACTCCCCCCCCAGCTCGACGTCAGGCGAGGCCACCACGCTCACCGCCGGCAGGCCCTCCGCGATCTCGCGCGCCAGGTTCGGCCCGGAGAGTGCCGCCACTCGGCGGCTCGGCAGCTCCTCCTCGATCACCTCGCTCATGCGCAGATGGGTTCCCTGCTCGATCCCCTTCACGACGCTCAACAGGGACGCCTCGGCGAAGAGCGTGGACCGCAGACGTCGCAGCGTCTCCCGCAGGTGCGCCGAGGGAACGGCGAGGACGAACGAGCGATGGGGCTCCGACAGGTAGGCATCATCGGTCGCCACCCGCAGGTTGGGCGGGAAGACGATCCCGGGCAGGTAGCGGCGGTTCTCGCGGAGTGAGGCGAGCTCGTCCGCAGCCTCCGCGGTGTGCGCCCAGAGGGTGACAGGACGCTCCGCGGCGGCAAGCTTGATGGCGAGCGTGGTGCCCCACGCGCCGGCCCCCACCACCCCCACCTGATCGGTCATTCGACCTCGATGCTCTCGCGCGTCCCCTTCTCCTCGGCAGGCTCCGCGTCCATCTTGGCGATCCAGTGATCCAGGTAGCTTCGAGCTGCGAGCAGCTGCTCACGCCCGGCCGCCTTCACATGGGTGCGCGTCTCACTGGGGAAGATGTTGCGCATGACCGCCCAGAAGGCGGTCTCCACGCCCTCACGTCGCTCGCCTCGCGGCAAGCGGCGCTCCAGGTCGGCGATACGAGCCTCGAGGTCGGCCTTCGAGGCGCTATCCATCTCTGCCACGCTTTTTACCTCCATTCGTGCTTCGCGGCGGGGCAGCGAAGCGAATCCTGAGAATATGGTCGTCGAACTTGGCGCCCAGTGTCGTCGCCTCCACGAGGAGGCGCGGCAGGACCAGATTACGCCGCCAGGTGCCGACGTCGATGACCAGCTCGTCGGCGTGCCGGGAGAGGGAGATCTGCTCCTTTGTCGCGAAGGGCAGCTCCACGGATAGAACGAGCTCACCGTCCTGGCGCTCCACCGAGTACGGGCGCCCAACGTAGAACTGCTTCGTCGGGTCAGCGTCGCCATAGAGCTGCTCGCCGAGCTCGGTGAGAACCGGAAGCCCGATCACCTCCTGGTCGAGGAATGGCGCGCTGAGGATCGGGATCGGCGCAAACGCCTGCTCGACCATGGGGCCGTAGCGCTGCTGCCGCTCGTACCAGCCCCGGAAGTATTTCCACCCCACGGCATCAGGCAGCACGCGGTTGGCGACGACCAGATCGGTCGGGTAGCCGTACAGATGGAAGTAGGTGAACGAGCGCTGCGCTTCCTTGATGACCACCTGCTCCAGCGTCAGCACCACACGGACCGAGGTCAGCTCGGGGTCGATCAGGAGGTCATGCATGTGCTCGAGCCGACGAAAGAGCTCCTCGCCGGCATTGAAGACGTCCTCTCCGGGCATCGGCATCCCGACCACGCGCTGGATGAACGGTCCGGTCAGCTTCGTGATGCGTCGGCCGATCGGCTCGAGCTTCTCCATCCACCACTTGCCGGCTTCGGGCAGCGAAAGGAGCCGCAGCGTCTCACCGGTCGGCGCCGCGTCGACCACGATCACGTCGTAGTCGCCAGAGTCGTGGTGCTCGGCGATCCACAGCAGGCTACCGACCTCGTCCATGCCCGGCAGCACGGTCATCTCCTCGGCGATCACCTCGTCCAGGCCGCGCCAGCGCAGCACACTGGCGGCGTACTCCTGGATTCGACCCCAGTACCGATCCACGTTGAAGTAGACGTCGGACTCCTGGCCCCACATGTTCGGCGCGATCTCCTTCGGCTGCGGCCCCAGCTCGACCCCGAAGACGTCGCCCAGGCTGTGCGCGATGTCGGTCGAGAGGACCATGGTGCGGTAGCCGCGCTTGGCGCAGGCGAGCGCCGTGGCAGCGGCGACGCTCGTCTTGCCGACGCCGCCCTTGCCGGTGTACAGGAGGATGCGCGGCTTCACGCTCAGCGCCGGCCGGAGCGAGCGACCCGTCGCGGGCGGGCCGCGCGGCGCGCGGCATCCTCGGAGACGCGCTGTCTGAAGATCAGCTTGATCGGGGTGCCGAGGAAGCCGTACTCGGCCCGGATCCGGTTCTCGAGGTAGCGCCGGTAGCTGAAGTGGATCAGCTCCGGATCGTTGACGAAGACGACGAAGGTGGGCGGGCCGATCGCCACCTGGGTGGCGTACAGGATCTTCGGTTGCCTGTTGCGCACGTGCGCGGGCGGGTGGGCGCGAACCGCATCGGTCACCAGTCGGTTGAGCTCCCCGGTCGGAATGCGACGGAAGCGCTCCTCGGCCACGCGACGCGCCTCGTGCAGGATGCGCTCGACCCGCTGGCCGGTCTGGGCCGAGGCGAACACGATGTCGGCCCAGGCCAGGTAGGGCGCCTCGCGGCGCAGGGTCTTCGTCCAGTCATCGGCGGTGTGGCCGTCCTTCTCCAGGGCGTCCCACTTGTTCAGGACCAGCACGATCCCCTTGCCCGCCTCCAGCACGTGGCCGACCACGTGGGCATCCTGGGCGGTGTATCCCTCGATGGCGTCGATCATGACCACCGCCACGTCCGCCCGCTCGATCGCCTTCATGGCACGCAGGACCGAGTAGCGCTCGATACCGCGATCGACTGAGCCGCGGCGCCGGATGCCGGCCGTGTCCACCAGGATCATCGGCTCACCGTCGACCATCACCGCCGAGTCGACCGGGTCGCGTGTCGTCCCGGGCAGGTCCGAGACGATCATCCGCTCCTCGCCCAGCACGCGATTGACGAAGGTGGACTTGCCGGTGTTGGGACGGCCGACGATCGCGACTCGAGGCGGCCCCATCTCGGTCTCGGCCAGTTCGGCCAGGTCTCCCTCGACCAGGTCGCGGTCGTCATAGACCGATGCCTCCGGCGTCGCTTCGCCGGGCTCTGCCGGCGGAAGCGCGTCCACCACCAGGTCGAGGAGGTCGCCCGTGCTGCGGCCGTGCTGCGCGCTGACGGCCACGGTCGGCTCGAATCCGAGCGCGTAGAACTCCACCCCCTCGTGCTCACGCCGAGGGTTGTCGGCCTTGTTGACGACCAGGATCGTCGGCTTGCCCGCGCGCCTCAGGCGATCCGCGACCTCGTGGTCGAGCGGCGCGATGCCCACGGCAGCGTCCACCACGAAGAGGACGAGGTCGGACTCCTCGATCGCAACGCGCGCCTGGTCCTGCACGCGCTCCTCGATGTGGGTCCCCGGCTCTAGCTCCAGCCCGCCCGTGTCCACCACGGTGAAGCGGCGCCCGTTCCACTCGCCGGTGCCATACACCCGGTCACGGGTGGTCCCGGGGACGTCCTCGACGATCGCCACCCGCTCCCCGACCAGCCGGTTGAAGAGTGTCGACTTGCCGACATTGGGGCGGCCGACGATGGCGACCACGGGAAGGGACATGGCCCGAGTGTACGGGTAGCATGGCCGGGATGCGGATCGGGATCGTTGGAACCCGGCTGGCCGGGGTTGATGGGGTCACCTTCGAGGCCGCCAAGTGGGAGACGGTGCTCCTCGGCCTCGGACACGAGGTCCGGCTCTGCGCGGGCGAGCTGGATGCCCTGCGCTCCAACGCTCGACTCATCCCCGCCATGCACTTCGCCTACCCGCCGGCGGCGCGCGTCACGGCGGCGGCATTCGACCCCGCCAGCGATCCTGCCTCGGTCCTGGGCGAGATCGAGCGGCTCGCCGGCCAGCTGCTGCCGCCCCTGCGCGACTGGGTCGCGGCCAATCGGCTGGAGGCCCTCATCATCGAGAACGCCTGGGCGATCCCGATGCACCTTCCCCTCGGGGTCGCCCTGCGACGCCTGGTGGAGGAGTCCGGGATCCCGACCATCGGTCACCACCACGACTACTGGTGGGAACGAGATCGGTTCGCGGGGTCGGTCGTCCCCGAGATCCTGGAGAGCGCCTTTCCTCCCGACCTGCCCAGCGTCCGCCACGCGAGCATCAACAGCCTTGCCGCTGCGCAGCTTCGAAAGCGGCGCGGGCTCGAGTCGGTTGTCGTCCCCAACGTGTTCGACTTCGAGCAGCCGCTGCCGCCCCACCGCCGCCGGGTGCGCAACCGGATGCGGCGCGAGCTCGGAATGGGCGATTCGGGACTGCTGGTGGTGCAGCCCACGCGGGTCGTGCCACGCAAGGGGATCGAGCTCGCCATCGAGCTGGTCGGCCGGCTCGGCGACCGGGACGCGGTGCTCCTCATCACCAGCCCGGCCGGCGACGAGGGACTCGAGTACCTCGTCCAGCTCGAGCTCCAGGCCGCCCGCGCCGGGGTCCGGCTGCAGTACGCCGCGGATCGGTTCGAGCCCGACCACGAGGGGATCCCGATCGGACCAGCCCACACCCTGGGCGACGCGTATGCGGCGGCCGACCTGATCACCTACCCGAGCCTGTACGAGGGGTTCGGCAACGCCCTGATCGAGGCCATCTTCCACGGCAAGCCGGTGCTCGTGAACCGATACCCGGTCTACGTGGCCGACATCGCGCCGCTTGGCATGGAGCTGATCGAGATCGACGGCGCCATCACCGACCAGACGGTCGCGGCGGTGCGCGCCGTGCTCGCCAACCCCGCTCGTCAGCGTCGTGTTGCCCGTCGCAACTTCGAGATCGCGCAGCGGCACCTCTCCTACAAC
>DATCQR010000248.1:0-4576 GCA_036569405.1 Candidatus Limnocylindria bacterium | reverse complement strand
GGCCAGCCCGATCCTGTCGCCGTTTGCCTCCTTCCCGGCGATCCTGGGCCACGAGGTGGTGGGCATGGTCGAGGAGGCCGGCAGCGCCGTCGAGGTGAGAACGGGGGAACGGGTGGTGGTCGACCCGATCATCTCGTGCTTCGTTCGCGGCCTGGAACCGTGTTCCGCCTGCCGCGACGGGCTGCCGGCCCTGTGCCGTCACGCCGCCGACGGATCTCTGTCACCCGGGATGCTGATCGGATACTGCCGTGACCTCCCCGGCGCCTGGTCGGAGGCGATGCTGGCGCACGCGAGCCAGCTGCACCGGGTTCCGGACTCGATGAGCGACGAGACCGCGGTCCTGGTCGAGCCGCTTGCCTGCTCCCTTCATGCGGTCCTGGCCGCTCCGCCGGGGCGTGACGAGAAGGTGCTGGTGGTTGGCGGCGGGACGATCGGGCTTGGGGTGCTGGTTGCCCTGCGCATGGTGGACCCCGGCGCTGATGTCACGGCCGTGGTGCGGCATCCGTTCCAGGCCAGCCTGGCCGAGCGGCTGGGCGCCAGCCGGGTCGTGCTCGATCGCGGCGGGGACGGGCCGCAGCGGGCTGCCGTGGAGGTGACCGGCGCGCGAGTGCATCGGCCGATCGTGGGGGACGAGGTCCTCACCGGCGGCTTCGACCTGGTCTTCGACGGGGTCGGCAGCCGGGACAGCGTGGACGCCTGCCTGCGGGTCGTCGCGCCGCGGGGTCGCCTCGTCCTGCTCGGCACTGCGGGAGAGCTGGAGCACCTCGATCTGACGCTCGCGTGGGCGCGCGAGCTGCGGATCGTCGGCAGCTACGTCTACGGGCGCGAAGCCTCCCTGCCGGGGTCGCCGCACACGTTCGACTACCTGCTGCAGCGGCTGGTCGAACCTGGCGCGCCAGCCGTCGCGGAGCTGGTCACGCATCGGTTCGGGCTCGACCAGTGGCGGCAGGCACTGGCGGTCGCGACGGGGCGCGGGCGACACGCATCGGTGAAGGTGGTCTTCGATCATGCAACGGCCTATGCTGCCAGCGACTAAAGCCTGCGCCGTTCGAGAAGGGAAGCTCCCGGATGCCTGACAATCTGGTTGGCCTGGTCATCCTGCTGGTCGGCCTGGCGGTTCTCCTCGTCCTGGTGACCAGCGTCGTCCACATCATCCGCGAGTACGAGCGGCTGGTCGTCTTCTTCCTGGGGCGGTTGCAGGGTGCGCGCGGCCCGGGGCTGGTACTGCTCATCCCGTTCGTCCAGCAGGCGGTCAAGGTCGACCTGCGCGAGCGCTTCCTGGAGGTGCCGCAGCAGACCTGCATCACCAAGGACAACGCGCCGATCAGCATCGACTTCCTCGTCTACTCCAAGGTCTTCGACCCCGTCGAGACCGTGACCGCGGTAGTGGACTTCACCGGTGCCTCGCAGGCATTGGCGGCGACCACGCTGCGCGCCGTGATCGGCGACATCCCGCTCGATGACGTGCTGGCCAAGCGCGAGGAGATCAACAACGTCCTGCGCTCGAAGCTCGACGAGGTGACGCACCGCTGGGGCGTGAAGATCACCAACGTCGAGATCCGCGAGATCGTGCCGCCGCGCGACATCCAGGAGGCGATGAACCGCCAGATGAGCGCCGAGCGCAACCGGCGCGCCAACATCACCGAGTCGGAGGGGACCCGGCAGGCGACCATCAACGTGGCCGAGGGCGACAAGCAGAGCGCCATCCTGCGCGCCGAGGGCGAGCGAAAGGCCCAGGTACTGCGCGCCGAAGGCTTCAGCAATGCGCTCAAGACGATCTTCGGGGCGGCAAAGGGGGTCGACGAGAAGACGATGACCCTCCAGTACCTCGAGGCGCTCAAGGCGCTGGCCGCGGGTGCATCCACCAAGTGGATCGTTCCGATGGAGCTCGCCGAGCTGACGCGGCCGCTGGCCGGATTCATGCGCGCTGCGCGCGAGGCCGCCGAGCCGACTCCCAAGACCTGAGGGACCGTTCGAGTCCGGTGGCAACCCCTCCGCGCCGAGGGCGCGGGCTGATCGGCTGGCTGGCCCGGATCGCCGCGGCGGTGACCTTCGGCTATCTGGGCTACCTGACGGTCGAGGGGTCTCGCCGCATCGTCAGCCCCGGCCGCCGGCCATTCGTGCCGGAGGAGGGTGATCCTGCGACGCCCGCGGACATCGGCCTGGAATACGAGGACGTCCGCTTCACGACCGATGATGGCGTGACCCTGTCCGGCTGGCTCGTCCCCGCCGCGCGCGAGACGCGTGCCGCGGTGGTCCTGATGCACGGCTTCTCGTGGCACCGCCTGCCGTGGCTGGCCGGCTTCGTGCCGTGGCTCCAGCGGCGCTACCACGTCCTCCAGTTCGACTTCCGCGGCCATGGGGGGAGCGACGACGCGCTCATCTCGCTCGGGACGCTCGAGCAGCGCGACGTGGCCGCGGCGGTGCACTTCCTGGCCGGTCGTGGGTTGGGGCCGATCGCGCTGATGGGGATCAGCATGGGCGGCTCAGTGGCGATCATGGCCGCGCCCGACCTCCCGGTGGCTGCCGTCGTAGCCGATGCCGCCTACGCAGACCTGCGCGACCCGATCGCCAACCGGATGCGCGAGATCGGGTATCCCTTGGCTCGGCTGGGCACCGGGCTGGTGCTCGCGGCCGCGAGCCTGCGAGCGCGGGTCTGGCTGCGCTCGCCGATGAACCGGGTTTCGCAGATCGCGCCGCGTGGGCTGCTGCTCATCTCGCCGGGGGAGGATCGGCTGGTGAGCCCCCAGCAATCGCAGCGCATGTTCCGCGCCGCGGGCGAGCCGAAAGAGCTGTTCGTGGTCGAGGGAGCGGCCCATGGCGAGGCGCACCTCACCGCCCCCGAGGCCTACGAGCGCCGCGTCCTGGACTTCCTGGCCCGCCACCTGGATGGGGAAGCGCCCGTATAATCGGCCGGACCTCCAATCCTCCACGGGGAGCTGCATGGCCACGAGGGTCCTGGTCGTCGACGACGACCTCAACATCCAGCGCGTCCTGGTCTTTGCCCTCAAGCAGGAGGGGTACGCCGTCACGGTCGCCTCAGACGGCGCCGCCGGCGTGGAGATGGCACTCGACGCCAGGCCGGACCTGATCCTGATGGACGCGGCCATGCCCAAGCTGGACGGCTACGCAGCCACGCAGCAGATCCGGGCGGCCGAGAAGGGGGTCGGCCGCATCCCGATCATCATGCTCACCTCCGAGGCTGACGTTGGACAGCGGGTCAGGGGCCTCCGCGCCGGCGCCGACGACGACATCGTCAAGCCGTTCCATCCGCTCGAGCTGATGGCGCGCATCAAGGCGCTGCTGGCGCAGAGCGCTCCTGTCAGCGCCAAGACGGGCGGCGACGCGCCGACGATCGGCAAGCTGTGCGCGTTCTATCCCGCCAAGGGCGGCGTCGGGACGACGACGATCGCCATCAACACCGGCATCGCGCTAGCGCGTGAGCTCAAGCGACGGACAGCCCTGATCGACGCCAACCTCCAGTTCGGCGACCTGCGCGTGTTCCTGGACCTGGGCCTCGACACTCCCTCGATCGTGAGCGCGGTCAGCGAGCCGGACCTGGACCTGGACCTGTACAAGACCATGATGGTCAGCCATCGGTCCGGGATCGACCTGCTGCTGGCTCCGCCGACACCGGCGAGCGCCGACATCGTGGTCGAGCGCCAGCGACAGGCTCCCACCGTGCTCAGCAACATCTTGAGCCAGTCGCGACGCCTGTACGACTACACGCTGGTCGACATGTCGCAGGCGATCGACGACTTCAACCTCCAGCTCTTCGACGAGGCCGATGTCATCTACGTGGTCATGACCGCGGACCTTTCGTGCCTTAAGAACGTACCGCTGGTGCTCGAGACGATGGACAGCCTGGGCTACGAGAAGAGCAAGGTGCAGCTCGTCCTGAATCGGTCCAATGCGTACACCGGCATCAACGTGAGCAACGCGGAGTCGGCGCTCGGCCGCAAGATCGACTACCAGGTCATCAACGAGTACCGCGGCGCGATCAGCGCCCTCAACTCGGGCGAGCCGTTCATGTCCAGCCGGGCCGATGCCCCCTTGAGCAAGAGCGTGCTGGCCTTCGCACGGGCCATCGACAAGGCCTTCGCGGCCAGCGCCGTTCCGGCTCGCGCCTGACCGATAAGCCTCGCCTAACGGGCCGATAAGGCTCGATCCCTAGCCTCCTGCTCAGCCGGTCGCCGCCGGAGTTTGGGAGGCGAGCAGGTGTGCGGCCGGCACCTCATTCGCTCCGATCCGCCTCCCCGAGGCGAGGTGGTGCGCGTGCTGGCAGAGACGCTCAGCGCTTCGATCATGGGCGTCGAGGGGCTGCCGGTCCGCGTCGAGGTGGACGTCGCCTTCGGTCTGCCGGCGCTCACCATCGTGGGCCTGGCGGGGAGCCAGGTGCAGGAGGCCCGCGAGCGGGTGCGGAGCGCCCTGCGCAACAGCGGCTTCGAAGTCCCGGCCCGGCGCATCACCATCAACCTCTCGCCGGCAGACCTGCCAAAGGACGGGACGGGCTATGACCTTCCGATCGCGGTGGGGATCCTGGCCGCCTCGGGCCAGCTGCGCGACGTCGAACGGC
>DATCQR010000247.1:0-5279 GCA_036569405.1 Candidatus Limnocylindria bacterium | reverse complement strand
GAGTCGAGGTGTGCGAGTCGCCACACACGATGAGCATTCCGGGCTGGGTCAGGCCCAGCTCCGGGCCGATCACGTGCACGATGCCCTGGCGGCGGCTGCCGATCTGGTGGAGCGGGATGCCCTCGCGCCGGCAGTTCTCCGCCAGCACCTCCATCTGCTTGCGCGACAGCTCGTCGGCGGCGCGGACGCCGCCCCGGGTGGGGACGTTGTGGTCCATCGTCGCCACAGTCAGGTCGGGCCGGCGGACCTTGCGTCCTGCCAGCCGCAGGCCCTCAAACGCCTGGGGCGAGGTCACCTCGTGGACGAGGTGGAGGTCGACGTAGAGAAGGTCGGGTGCCTCGGGCGTGGATCGGACGACGTGCGAATCCCAGAGCTTCTTGGCGAGCGTGGTCGGCATGGCGGAAGGCCAACTTTACCGGCCCTTAACCGCTCCTGCCCGTGGCGCCGGTTCAAAGGTATCGCGCCTGAATTTGTGTGCAGGACACAACAGAACGCCATCCAGCTTCGTTACCATGCAATGACAGAAATGGTTGCCAACGGCCGCGTACTGGTACTCCTGGGGATCCTGGGCCTTATTGGCCTCGGCGAAACGGGGGCGCGCGCGACCTAGTCAGAAAGAGTCAAATCGCAAAGCCCCCGACCGAAAGGCGGGGGCTTTCTTGTTGTAAGGCCATGTTTTGAAGGAGACGAAGTGACCGGAGCGGACCTGGTGCTGGAGGCGCTGGAGCAGGAGGGCGTCGACCTCATCTTCGGCTACCCCGGCGGGGCGAACCTGCCGATCTATCAGCGCCTGCCCGAGCACCCCAAGCTCAAGCACATCCTGGTGCGCCACGAGCAGGGCGCCGCGCACATGGCGGACGGCTACGCCCGCGCCTGCGGCCGTCCGGGCGTCGTCTTCGCCACCTCGGGTCCCGGCGCCCTGAACCTCGTCACCGGCCTCTGCACCGCCTACATGGACTCCGTGCCGATGATCGCCATCACCGGCCAGGTCAACAGCACCCAGGTCGGCAGGGATGCCTTCCAGGAGTCCGACGTCATCGGGGCCACCAGCTCGGTGACCAAGCACAGCTACCTCGTCACCGACATCGCGCAGCTGCCGCGGGTGATCCACGAGGCCTTCCACATCGCCACCACCGGCCGGCCGGGGCCAGTGCTCATCGACATCTGCAAGGACGTCCAGATGGCCGAGGCCGAGCGGACGCCGCGAGCGCCCCTCAGCATTCCCGGCTACCACCTGAACGGCCACGTCAAGCTCGACGACGCCAAGATCGCAGCGCTTGCCCTTGCGCATGCGGAACGGCCCGTCATCCTCGCCGGCCACGGCGTCCTCCTCAGCCACGCAGAGCAGGCGCTGCTCGACGTCGCCGAGAAGGCCGGAGTCCCCGTGGGTACGACGCTTCTGGGCATCGGCGGGTTCCCCGTCAACCATCCTCTGTCGCTGCATATGACCGGGTTCATGGGCACCGGCTGGTGCCTCAAGGCGGTCCAGAACGCCGACGTCCTGATGATGGTCGGCATGCGGGTCGACGACCGGGTCACCGCCCGCCTCGCCGACTTCGCGCCCAGGGTCACGACGTTCATCCACGTCGACATCGACGGCTCCGAGATGGGCAAGAACGTTCGCCCGCACATCGAGCTGGTCGCAGACGCGCGCAAGGCCCTCGAGGCGATGCTCCCGCACATCGATTCGGTGGATGAGGGCCGCGGCGCCTGGCTCACGCAGATCGACGCGTGGCGAGAGGAGCACCCGCTCCGCTACACCCACTCGAACGGCCACCTGCAGCCGCAGGACGTGCTCATCGACATGTACAGGCGCTGCCGCAGCGAGGCGGTGGTCGTCGCCGACGTGGGGCAGAACCAGATCTGGGCGGCTCTCTGGTGGAACTACGACCGACCGGGGTTGTTCATCAATTCAGGCGGCGCCGGCACCATGGGCTTCGCGCTGCCGGCGGCCATCGGGGCCAAGTTCGCAAGGCCCGACCTGGACGTGTGGTGCGTCGCTGGCGAGGGCGGCTTCGTGATGACGGCGCAAGAGCTGTCCGTTGCCGTCGAGCACCAGCTCGACATCAAGATCGTTCTCCTCAACAACTTCTCGCTTGGGATGGTCCGCCAGTTCCAGGACGACTTCTACGGCGGCGTGCGCTCCCAGGTGGAGCTCACCCACATTCCCGACTTCGTCAAGCTCGCGGACGCCTACGGGCTGCCAGGGGTGCGGGTCGAGAAGCTCGCCGACGTGGGGCCGGCGATGGATGCGGCCGAGCGCACCAAGGGCCCGTTCCTGATCGACTTCCGCATCGACCCCGAGGCCAACGTCTACCCGATCGTTCCGCTCGGCAAGAGCCTGAACGACTTCTGGGAGGCTCCGCAGCAGTGATCGAAGAGGCGACCCGTGTACGCGTCCTGTCGGTATTGGTCGAGGACGGCTCGAGCACCCTGACCAAGGTCACAGGCATGATCCGCCGGCGCGGCTTCCACGTGCGCGCGATCACGGTCGGACCCAGCGGCGAGCCCGGCCGCTCCCGCATGACGCTCCAGATCGACGCCGGCCATGCCGAGGTGGACCAGGTCCGCAAGCAGCTGGAGCGCCTCGTCGAGGTGCTTGAGATCGAAGACCTCACCGAGCACGCCGTGCACAGCCGCGAGCTGGTCGTGGCCCGCGTGGCGGCAGCGGCCGTCCCGGAGCTCGTTGCAAAGGGCGCCAGGGTGCTGCAGCCCGGGTCGGTGCTGACGACCATCGAGTTCGTCGGCGATGGCAACGAGGTCGCAACGTTTGTCGAAGATTTGAGACGTCACGGAATTCTCGACGTGGTCCGCTCGGGCCCCGTCGTCATGAGGAGGACGGCATGAATTCAGTAAGGCCCAACCTGGATGCCGCGTATGCGCACACCACGGAACGCGTAATGATTCTCGACACCACGCTGCGCGACGGCGAGGGGTCGCCTGGCTTCCACCTCGACGCCAACTCCAAGGTCCGCATCGCGCGCCAGCTCGAGAAGCTTGGCGTCGACGTCATCGAGGCGGGCTTCCCCATCTCGTCGCGCGGCGACTTTGAAGCCTGCCGCCGCATCGCGCGGGAGATCCGTGGCACCGGCGTGACCGCGCTGGCGCGCGCCGTGCGCGAAGACATCGACGCGGTGTGGGCCGCGATCAAAGAGGCCGAGACTCCGCAGATCCACATCGTTCTTTCCGTCTCCGACGTCCACATCAAGCGCAAGCTCGGCATGACGCGCCAGCAGGTCCTCAAGCAGGGCGCCGAGATGGTCGCCTACGCGCGCACGCTGTGCGACCGGGTCGAGTATTCGCCCGAGGACGCGGGCCGCGCCGACCCCGAGTACCTCCTGGAGACGGTCGAGACGATGATCGCCGCCGGCGCGACCGTCATCAACATCCCGGACACCACCGGCTACTGCCTGCCCGGAGAGTTCGGGGAGCTGGTGCACCGCCTCATCGCGGACGCGCGAGGCGCCGACAAGGTCCTGTTCTCCGTGCACTGCCACGACGACCTTGGCCTGGCGACGGCCAACGCGCTGGCCGCCCTCACCGCCGGGGCGCGTCGCGTGGAGTGCACCGTCAATGGCATCGGCGAGCGGGCCGGCAACACATCCCTCGAGGAGATCGTCATGCTCCTTCGCGTCCGGCAGTCGAGGCTCGGCCTCGAATGCGCCGTGGAACCCACCGAGATCACCCGGACGTCACGGCTGGTCGCGGAGCTCACCGGCACGCCGGTGCAGCCGAACAAGGCGGTCGTGGGCGCCAACGCGTTCGCGCACGCCGCGGGCATCCACCAGGACGGCATCCTGAAGGACCGCTTGAACTACGAGATCATGACGCCGGAGGACGTCGGCCTTGCAGATTCGCGGATCGTGCTGACCGCCCGGTCGGGGCGCCACGCCTTCCACCACCGGCTGAGTCGGCTCGGCGTGGTGCTGACGGAGGCCCAGACGCAGGCTGCCTGGAAGCTGTTCAAAGAGGTCGCCGACAACAAGCGCGAGGTCACCGACGAGGACCTCCGCAAGATCGTCACGGCCCCGGAGAGCGGCGGGGGCGGTTTTGCCGACCAGTCCAACGATCACAACCACGTCGCGGACACTCTCCGGCACCTGATCTTCGGATAACGGCGCGATAACGGCGCGGGTGAGGACACAAGTCCTCCCCCGCGGAACCCCCTCCTGTTAGCCACGACGCCTGGAGGTGTTTGGAAATGGAGGGCTGGGTGACGGCCGGAGTAAATCCGGCCTTGACGCCACGCCTTGTCGGGTAACGGCGCGGGTGAGGAACAAGCTCCCGCGACAGAGTCGCGGGGGCCCCAGCGGACGCTGCGCCTTTTCGTAGCCAGATGCGCGAGAAGGAGTGAATGTAGCGGCGGTCCCTGCCGAGGCTCGGTGATGGCCGGAGTAAATCCGGCCTGGACGCCACGCCTTGTCCTGGAAAACAGACCGCCGACCGGGGCGCAGGCCGCGGCGGGGAAGCACTCTACCGCGGACCTGCGCGCCGGAAGGCGATGGATCGACCGTCCAACTCGATCTGAAACTAGCTTAACGGCCCCGTTAACTCTAGCCTTTATGCGGGCGCGCGTCCATTTACGCGGCCTGGGAGGTGAGAGATATGCGCAGGTTCGGATTCGTCTTCACCGTCGCCACGATGGCCGCCGCTCTGATGGCCCTCTTCTCGACGACCGGGTTGGCCGATGTATGGCCACCGCTTAAGTAGGCCCAAGCCTAAGTAAGCCCTGCCGGGATTGCTGCCACAGGCGCGCCTGCCGCGCCGGATGCCACACGCCCGTGCCACCGTTAAGTAATTTCGGTTAAGCTCCCAGCGTGGTTCAGACCGGTGACCGCCGGCGAGTGACCGTTCCCGACGGGGACGGCCCGACTCGGCGTGCCGGGCATCGGCGTTTGCCTGGAGTAGATCTCCGGCCCGGGGCGGTCAAGCAGGCCCGCATGGAGGCCGGCCTCAGCCTCGCCAAGGTTGGCCAGGGCTGCGTTACAGCCCCTGCGGTCTACCTGATCGAAACGGGCCGCACGCGCCCCTCGCTGCCCACTCTTGAGCACATTGCCCGCCGGCTCGGCAAGTCGGTCGAGTTCTTCCTGGCCGACCAGAGCGGTGGCGCCGATGACACCAGGACCGGGCTCATCGAGCTCGAGGCGATGGTGGCCGAAGGCCGGCACCAGGAAGCGATCACGCATGGCGAAGAGTTGCTAAAGCTCAGCACGTCGGCGCACCGCCTGGGCCAGCTGCGCTTCCTGCTCGGCCAAGCGTATTTGACGCTGGCCCAGTCG
>DATCQR010000246.1:0-3533 GCA_036569405.1 Candidatus Limnocylindria bacterium | reverse complement strand
GGCGGCTGGGATCTGGACCCGCGACCTGGCCCGGGCCCACCGCACCGCAGCGGCCCTGCAGGCGGGCACGGTCTGGATCAACGCGTACAACGTCCTCGACCCGAGCACACCGTTCGGGGGCTACAAGGAGTCCGGCTTCGGGCGAGATCTCGGCGAGGAGGCGCTCCTCCATTACACCCAGACCAAGTGCGTCTGGGTCCAGCTCGACTGATCGTGGTGCAGGCAAGAATCGGGAGGTGTGAGTGATGGCCTATTTCAAGGACCGCGAAGAGGTCTACCAATACATCGGTGCGATCTTCGAGCAGGCGCTCAGCGATCCGGTGCTGGGCCCAAAGTTCGCTGAGTCGGGGGTGGTGCTCAAGCTCGTCTACACCGATCCCGACTCTACCCTGGTGGTGGACATGCCCGGCGGCAAGGTCTACCGCGATCAGGCAGACCTCAAGCCGACCGTCGAGATGTTCATGAAGGCCGATGTCGCCCACCGGTTCTGGCTCGGCAAGGTGAACATCGGGATGGCCCTCGCCAAGGGTGACATGCGGGCCAAGGGACCGGTACCCAAGATCCTGAAGCTGGTCCCCCTCGCCAGCTCCCTCTACCCCCGCTACCGCCAGATGCTGGTCGACGACGGCCGGCAGGACCTGGCCGGCGCGTAGTGCGGCGCGCCCGCATCGGTATGGATCGACGAGGAGGGAGGAGCCGGCCATGAAGGCTGTGACCATGCACGGACTGAAAGATGTGAGGGTGGAGGATGTCCCGCGCCCGGAGATACAGGAGCCATCCGATGTCATCTTGAGGATGACGACGGCGGCAATCTGCGGCAGCGACCTGCATCTCTACCACGACAAGATGCCCGGGCTGCTGCCCGGCTCGGTGGTCGGCCACGAGTTCCTCGGGGTCGTCGAGGAGGTCGGCTCGGCGGTCCGCCTGGTGGAGGCGGGCAAGCGCTACGTGGCCTCCTTCTATCCTGCCTGCGGTGCCTGCGCCGCGTGCATGCGGCACGACTGGCGCAACTGCCCCTTCTTCGCCGTCTTCGGCTTTGGCGAGGCGTTCGGTGGCCTGCATGGCTCGCAGGCCGAGTACGTACGGGTGCCGCTCGCCGACATGACCCTGGCTCCCGTCCCCGACTCGCTCACCGACGAGCAGGCGCTGTTCACGGGGGACATCCTCTCGACCGCATTCACCGGGGTGCTGAAGTCCGGCCTTCAAGCCGGACAGACGCTGGCCGTGGTCGGCGCCGGGCCGGTCGGCCTGTTGGTCGTGCAGTGCGCCCAGCTCGTGGGGCCCTCCAAGATCTTTTCCATCGACCTCGTGCCCGAGCGGCTGAAGCTCGCCCAGTCGTTCGGCGCCATCCCCATCAACGCTGCCGAGGGTGACGCCTCGGACGCGGTCTTCGAGCAGACGGGCTTTCTGGGCGTCGACGTGGTGATCGAGGCGGTGGGCAACGCCAAGAGCCTGGAGACGGCCTGGTCGGTGGCCAGGACCGGTGCCACCATCGTCATCGTCGGCGTGCTGGTGGACGAACCCTGGCCGATCAGCTGCGGCGACAACTGGCTGCGCGCGCTCACCGTCAAGCCGATCCTCGGGGATTGCCTCACCTACCGCTACGACATCCTGAAGCTGATCGAGGCCGGCAAGCTGCGGCCGGAGGCGATCATCTCCCACACCATGCGGCTCGACGACGCCACCGAGGCCTATGAGATGTTCGACTCCCGGCAGGCCACCAAGATCCTGCTCAAGCCCTGAGCAGATAGGGGATGCGATGAAGAGCACATACGACTACATCGTCGTCGGGGCCGGCTCGGCCGGCTGCGTCCTCGCCGCCAGGCTTACAGAGGACGCCGAGGTCAAGGTTCTCCTGCTCGAGGCGGGCCCGCCGGACTCCGAGCCCGGGATCCACGTCCCGGTCGCGTTCTCGCGGCTCTTCAAGACGCCCTTCGACTGGGACTACAGCACGGAACCGGAGGCGCATCTGGATGGCCGCCGCATCTACCACCCTCGAGGCCGGGTGCTGGGTGGAAGCTCGTCGATCAACGCCATGGTCTACATCCGGGGCAACCGGGCCGACTACGACGAGTGGCGCGACCTGGGCAACCCCGGCTGGGGGTATGAGGACGTCCTGCCCTACTTCAAGAGGGCCGAGGACAACGAGCGGGGCGCCTCCAAGTATCACGGCGCGGGCGGACCGCTGTCGGTGTCCGAAGGCCGTTCGCAGAACCCGCTGGCGCGCGCTTTCGTCGAGTCCGCGGTGGCGGCCGGGCTGCCTCGCAACGAGGACTTCAACGGTCAGGAGCAGGACGGCGCCGGCTACTACCAGGTGACCCAGCGCAATGGCCGCCGCTGCAGCGCCGCCGTGGCCTATCTGCACCCCGCCATGTCGCGGCCCAACCTGGCCGTGCGGACCGGCACGCTGGTCACCCGCGTCATCTTCGAAGGGCGCCGGGCGATCGGAGTCGAGGCGGTGGAAGAAGGCAAGGTCGTGGTCCATCGCGCCGAGCGCGAGGTCATCCTCAGCGGCGGCGCCTACAACTCGCCGCAGCTCCTGATGCTGTCGGGTGTGGGGCCGGCGGCTCATCTGCGCGCAGTCGGGGTGAGGGTGCTGGAGGATCTGCCCGTCGGCGAGAACCTGCAGGACCACCCGGGCACGATCCTCACCTGGACCACGGACCAGCCTGTGAGCCTGCTGACCGCGGAGTCAGCCGAGAACCTCGACAACTTCACCACCAACGGCAGGGGGCCGCTCACCTCCAACGTCGCGGAGTCCGGCGGCTTCGTGCGCACCCGGCCCGGCCTGCCGGCGCCCGACATCCAGTTCCACGCCACCCCGGTGATGTTCCTGGGCGAAGGCTTGGTCCCGCCGCCCGAGCACGGCCATTCGATCGGGCCCACCCTGCTCAAGCCTGAAAGCCGCGGCAGCGTGACGCTGGCCTCGGCCGATCCGGCCGCCAAGGCGCTGATTCGTGCCAACTACTTCGAGAGCGAGAACGACATGGCCAGCATGGTCGCCGGGGTCCGGCTGGCGATGGAGATCGCCGCCGCGCCGCCTCTCAAGGACTACCGGAAGGGCGCCTACGAGGTGCCGGCCTCGACGTCGGAGGAAGACGTCAGGTCTTTCATCCGCCGCTATTGCCAGACCATCTACCACCCGACGGGGACCTGCGCCATGGGCGCTGTGGTCGATCCCGAGCTGCGCGTCCGAGGCCTGGAGGGCCTTCGCGTCGTGGATGCCTCGGTGATGCCGACCGTGGTGCGGGGCAACACCAACGCCCCCACCATCATGATCGGGGAGAAGGCTTCCGACCTGATAAAGAAATCGACCAGGGCAGGGGCCACGGCAACGAGGGCGGCCGCCCAACCCGCACGCTGAACGGCGTCAGACGACGAGGCCGAGCTTGGTGGCTCTGACCACGGCTTCCGCGCGGTTCTGGGCGCCCAGCTTGTGCATCGCGCTCAGCAGGTAGTCGCGGATCGTGTACGGGCTCAGGAAGATCTCCTGGGCGGCCTCGTTCAAGGTCCGTCCCTCGGCGACGTACTGG
>DATCQR010000245.1:0-4589 GCA_036569405.1 Candidatus Limnocylindria bacterium | reverse complement strand
CGACCTGGCGGCGGAGCCGGAGAACGGCGGCCACGTGACGGTCGCGGAGTCGCTCGAGGCGCTCGTCGCGCTCATGAGCGCACCCCGACATGTCGCGGTCAGCGTTCCTTCCGGCGACGCGACCGGCGAGCTGGTGGATCGCCTGGCCAAGGTTCTCTCGCCCGGCGACGTGATCGTCGACGCCGGCAACAGCAACTTCCACGACTCGCAGCGGCGCTCCACCCAGCTCGAGGCGGGTGGCATCGAGTTCCTGGACATGGGGGTCAGCGGCGGCATCTGGGGGCTGCAGGTCGGCTTCTGCGCCATGATCGGCGGGAAGCGCGAGGTCTTCGAGCGCTTCGAGCCGGCCGTGAAGTCGCTGGCACCGGAGGGGGGCTACCTGTACTGCGGTCCATCGGGGGCCGGGCACTACGTGAAGATGGTGCACAACGGGATTGAGTACGGCCTGATGCAGGCATACGGCGAGGGCTTCGACATCATGCACGCCTCCGAGTTCGAGATCGACCTCGCCGCCGTGTCGCGCCTCTGGAACAACGGCTCGGTGATCCGCTCCTGGCTGCTCGAGCTGGCAGGTGACGCCTTCGCCAAGGAGGGCAACGACCTGGCCGATATCCGCGGCTTTGTCGCCGATTCAGGCGAGGGACGCTGGACGGTGGCCGATGCGATCGAGCATGACGTGCCGGCGCCGATCATCACCCTCTCGCTGCTCCAGCGATTCCGCAGCCGGCGCGACCCGGACAGCTTCAGCGATCGCGTCCTGGCTGCCCTGCGCAACGAGTTCGGCGGACACGCCGTCAAGTCCTCGGATGAGGGCTCCTGACGCGCGATGACCATCAGCAGCGACATCGACGAGAAGGCGCCCTCGCGGCCGGCGACCGCTCGCAACCCCCTTCGAGCGGGCCTCCGGCTCCAGCGGATGCCGGAGCCGTGCACCATGGTCATCATCGGCGCGACCGGCGACCTCACCGAGCGCAAGCTGGCCCCCGCCCTCTACAACCTCATGCTGGGCGGCACCCTGCCACCCGAATTCACGGTGGTCGGCTTCGCGAGGCGTGACCTCAGCGCCGACGAGTTCCGTGCGCATCTGCGCAGCGGGATCGCCAAGTACAGCCGCAACCGGCCGGTCAAGGCCTCGATCTGGGAGTCGTTCAGCGCCGGGATTGAGTACCAGCGCGGCGAGTTCCACGACCCGATCGCGTGGGCTGCGCTGGCCAAGAAGCTGGAGCGGATCGATCGCGATCGGGGAACGGCGGGGAACCGCCTCTTCTACCTGGCGGTGCCGCCCGCCCTGCATGCGGAGATCGTGCGTCAGATCGATGCCGCCGGGCTCTCCGGCACGGGGAATGGAACTGACCCGCGCTATCGCGGCTGGTCCCGGGTCATCGTCGAGAAGCCCTTCGGCTTCGACCTGGCGAGCGCCAGGAAGCTCAATCGGGAGCTGCGGGAGGTCTTCGACGAGGACCAGATCTTCCGTATCGATCATTACCTGGGCAAGGAGACGGTCCAGAACCTGTCGGTCTTCCGGTTCGGGAACGGCCTGTTCGAGCCGATCTGGAATCGCCGCTACATCGACTCCGTCCAGATCACCGTCGCAGAGACGGTCGGGATCGAGGGTCGAGGCGAGTCATACGACGAGACCGGTGCCCTGCGCGACATCGTGCAGAACCACGTCCTGCAGCTGATGGCGGTCTTCGCCATGGAGCCGCCGATCGAGTTCAAAGCGGCTGACCTGCGCGACGAGAAGGTGAAGGTGCTGCGCGCGGTGAAGCCGATGTCCCCGACCGAGGTCGAGGCATCCACCATTCGCGGCCAGTACGTGTCCGGCTGGGTCGAAGGGGAGAAGGTCCCCGCCTACCGGGAGGAGCCCGAAGTCGCCGCAAGCTCGGAGAGCGAGACGTACGTCGCCCTCAAGCTGGCGATCGAGTCGTGGCGCTGGGCCGGTGTGCCGTTCTACGTTCGGACCGGCAAGGCGCTCGCCACGCGCGTCACCGAGATCGCGGTCCAGTTCAAGCGGGCGCCGCTCGCGCTCTTCTCGCGTGCCGGCGCACCACCCATGGAGCCGAACATCCTTGCCATCCGAGTCCAGCCGGACGAGGGGATCCTGCTGCGATTCGGAGCCAAGGTGCCGGGTCCGGGGCTCCAGATCCGTGGCGTGAACATGGACTTTCGATACGGGTCGAGCTTCGCGGTCGACTCGCCCGATGCATACGAGACGCTCCTGCTCGATTGCATGATCGGCGACGCCTCGCTCTTCACCCGCAACGACGAGGTGGAGCGCGCCTGGGAGATCCTGGATCCGATCCTGGATGCCTGGGCATCAGGCGAGGGCGGTCGGCTGCACTTCTATCCCGCTGGCAGCTGGGGTCCGGCGGCCGCTGACGAGCTGGTCGAGCACGATGGACGGGCATGGCGACGGCCGTAGGGCGCTCGACCGCCGCCCGACGGGCGCTGGCGGTCCACCGCCGCCTGATGCGCTTTGGCGAGGCCGAGTCCACGGTGGCCGAGCCCTGGGTCGACCGCGGGACCACGGTGCAGGCCATCGCCGGCCATCTGGCGCAGCTGTGGACCAGCCCGCCCAGCAGCGGGGATTCGACGGTCACCGAGAAGGGGATGGCGCACGCGCGCGCATCGGTGCTGAACCTGATCGTGATGGTCGCTGATGAGGAGGCGGCAAGCCGCGTCGTCGAGACGATGGTCGGCCTTGGCGTGCGTCACCCATCTCGCGCGATCGTCCTGTCCGCGGATCCGAAGGCGGCCGGTCCGACCCTGAATGCCAGCATCACTGCCCACTGCAACCCCGGGCCCGAGGGGGCCGAACCGATCTGCTTCGAGGTGGTGGTGCTCAGCGTTCATGGCGACGCTGCCGACCACCTCGCTGGGATCGTCGCGCCGCTGCTGATCCACGACCTGCCGACCCACATCTGGTGGCCGGGCGATCCGCCGTTCGCCGACCCGATCTTCGACCAGTTGGTCGAGATCGGTGACCGCGTGCTGGTGGACACCGACGAATTCAGCGATCTGCTGCACGGGCTGCGACGGCTGACCACCCTCCGCCGCCGAAGCGGCGTGGGTGACCTGGCATGGCACCGGCTGGCGTGGTGGCAGGAGCTGACGGCCGAGTTCTTCGACGCCCCGCGCTTCCGACGCTACCTGCCGAACCTGAACCGGCTGACGATTCGCTACGCGGTTCCGCCGGCGCACAAGCCGCGGCGTGCACGGAAGCCCCGAGGCGATCTCCACGCAGCCTCGGACGTTGCGTCGCCGCTCGCCGGCCCGATGCTCTACGCAGGTTGGATCGCCTCGCGCATCGAGTGGCGCCGCTACGCGACAACCCTTCCGCTGAAGGATGGCACTCTGCGGCTCAAGCTCGAAGGCCGCCACGAAATGGTCGACCTGCAGGTCGAGGCGGTTGAGACCGATGCGCTGCCGCCCGGGGAGCTGATCGCCGTCCGCCTGCGGGCGTTCGGCGAGATGGGCGCGGCCGAGTTCATCATCGAGCGATCCACCGACGAGGCGGTCGTCGCCTCCAATGCAGATGGCATGACCGCCCTCCTGCGTCGGATGCCGATGCAGCTGCCGAGCGAGTCCGAGCTGCTGGCAGCCGACCTGGTGATGGACCAGCACGACCCCGTGTACGAGGCCGCGGTTCGCGCGGCCGCCGTCTTCCTCGCCTCGGCCCGGCAGGTCGACCTGGCGGGGTGACCGTTCGGTTCAGGATCCTGCCCACGCCCGCGGCATTGGCTGAGGCGGCGGCCGACCGCCTCGCGGCGGCGGCCCGCAACGCGATCCGCCGTCGCGGTCGGTGCCTGCTCGCCCTCTCGGGAGGCTCGACCCCGCGCCTCATCTACCCCCTGCTGGTGTCCCGGCCCCGGATCGACCTGGTCGACTGGTCGCGCGTGGAGTTCTTCTGGGGCGACGAGCGCGCCGTCCCGCCGGGCAGCCAGGACTCGAACTTTGGCCTGGCGCGGACGCTCCTGCTCGGCCACCTTCCCGGCGTCCGTCCCGCAGCGGTTCACCGCATGCCGGCCGACGCACCCGACTCCGTGGCCGCCGCTGAGCGGTACGAGGCTGAGGTGGGCCACGCCTTCGGAATGCAGCCGGGTACGAGCCGCCGGCCCAGGTTCGATCTCATATGGCTGGGGATGGGGCCCGACGGGCACACCGCCTCCCTCTTCCCGGGCGCGAGTACCCTGGCCGAGCGACGGCGCTGGGTGCTTCCGGCAACCGCCCCCGCCACCTCCGCGGTACCAGGGCGTATGACATTCACGCTCCCGCTCATCAACGCCGCCCGGGCCGTGATGTTCGTGGTTGGGGGAGCGGACAAGGCCAGGGCGATCCGCTCGATTCGCTCCGGGTCTCGTGATCTTCCCGCCGCGCGCGTTCGGGCAACGTCAACCCTCTGGCTGCTGGATGCGCTCGCAGCGGGTGAGGCGGCTCCCAAGTGACCTGGCTCTGGCTGATCGGCGCTGCCATCGCAGGTGTCGCCGCCTACCTCGTCGGATGGCCGACCTGGACCGGCTTCGCCGCGCGCCGCCGTCGGGACCTGAACACGGATCGCTACCTCGCCTGGCGCGGGCGCGCCGGTGAGC
>DATCQR010000244.1:0-10982 GCA_036569405.1 Candidatus Limnocylindria bacterium | reverse complement strand
AGCGCGGTATGCCGGTAGCTCGGCCAGAAGTCGCGGACGGGGATCCAGCGCTCGCCGTGCGCAGCACCGGCGACGAATTGGGCGTCGCAGGCGAGCAGGAGCGGCAGCATGTCCCCCGCGGGCGAGGCGTTCATCGCGTTGCCGCCGATCGTGCCGCGGTTCTGGATCTGCGCCGCCCCGATCGTCGCGGCGGCCTCGGCAAAGGCAGGCAGGAACTCGGCGATGAGCGGCGATCGCCGCATCTCCGAGTAGGTGGTCAGGGCGCCAAGCATTAGGGCGTTCGACTCCATCCGGATCCCGCGCAGCTCGTCAAGGTGCCAGATGTCGAGCACCCGCTCGGGCGGCTCTCCAAGCTCGCCGGTGATCTGGACCAGCAGGTCGGTGCCGCCCGCGACCGGTCGATGCGGTTCCTCGGCGAGCAGGGCATAGGCCTCGGTCAGGCTGTGCGGCGAAGCGACCGGCGGCTCGATGGGCATCGGCTCAGGCCGGACCGAAGCCAGTTGTGCGCCTGCGGTCCGCGGCCTGCGCGATGGCCTCGACGATCTTCGTGTACCCGGTGCAGCGGCACAGGTTGCCCGCAATCGCCTCGCGGATGGCATCGTCCGTTGCCGGGCCGCCAGTCGCGAGGAACGCCTCGGCGGCCATCAGCATCCCGGGCGTGCAGATCCCGCACTGGGCACCGCCAGTTTCCAGGAAGGCAGCCTGCAGGTCGTTCAGCTGCTCCTGGGTGCCAAGGCTCTCCACAGTCCGAACGCTCGTTCCGTCGACCTGGCAGATCGGCACCAGGCATGCGTCGACCACGGCCCCATCGAGCAGCACGCTGCACGCTCCGCATTCGCCCTCGCCGCAGCCTTCCTTGGTGCCGGTCAGCGCCAGGTCCTCGCGCAGCACGTCGAGCAGGCGACGCATTCCGGGGACCTCGACCTCGACCGGGTCGCCGTTGACCAGGAACCGATAGCTCACGTCGCGCCTCGCTCCGGCGCCGGCTCGCTGACGCCGGGTGAGCCTGGCGTCGGCGCGCCGGTCAGTGCCGCCAGGATGCGCTCCGGGGTTGCCGGCAGGTCGTGGATCCAGACGCCCGTGGCGTCGTGGATGGCAGCCACCACGGCCGGCGCGCCCACGTCCATCGGCAGCTCGCCGATCCCCTTGGCACCGTGGGGAGCCCCCGAGAAGGGCTTCTCGACCAGGATCGCCTCGATCCGGGGCGCATCCAGCGCGGTCGGGATCAGGTAGGTAGCCAGCCGGTCATTCAGGTAGCGGCCGTCGACCAGCTTGATCTCCTCGATAGTCGCGTAGCCGATCGCCTGCAGCGTCCCGCCCTCCACCTGGCCCTCGGCGAGCACGGGGTGGACGATCCGGCCCGCGTCATCGGCCGAGACGACGTCGCGGACGGTCACCTCGCCGGTGTCCAGGTCCACGTCGACCCGAGCAACCGCGCAGGCCCACCCGAACGCCGGGTAGGCATCGCCCGTGTAGGTCTCGTCATCGAACTGCACGTTCGGGTATGGCTCGAAGCGCTCATCGATCCGCAGGGAGCCGTGCTCGAGCGCGAAGTCGCGATACGAATCGGCGAATGGTTGGTCGGTGACGGCCTCCACCTGTGCTCGAAGGCGGCGTGAAGCATTCACCAGCAGCCCGCCGACCACCATCGTCGTGCGTGAGGCAACGGTCGGGCCTGAGTCGGGGACGATGCTGGTGTCCTGCGGCGCAGTCTCCACCGCCTCGGGCTCGAGGCCCAGCTCGCCCGCAACCAGCTGCGGGAAGATGGTCTTGGTCCCCTGGCCCATCTCGGTCTGGGCGGTAAGCACGCGAACCGTGCCGGCGTCCGTCAGCTCGACCGAGGCGGTCCCGGCGATATGCACTTCGCCAGACCCGGTGAACCCCGCGCCGTGCCAGCCCATTGCCATCCCGATCCCGGATCCGAGGCGCGCGCCTGGCAGCCGGGCCTCCCGCGCCCGGCGCGTCTGCTCGCTGTGCCGCGCGTAGTCGCTGGCCTTGGCGGCTGCCTCGAGCACCTCGATGGCGGCCACGCTTTCGCGCAGGACCTGGCCGGTCGGCGTGGTGTCGCCGTCGCGGTACGCCCACAGGCGTCGCAGCTCCAGCGGGCTCATTGCGAGCGCCTCTGCGATCCGGTTGACCTGCATCTCGGCGGCGAACTCGGTCTGTGGAGCCCCAAAGCCGCGGAAGGCTCCGTTCGGCGGGGTGTTGGTGGCCATGGCACGACCCTTGATCCGGACGTTCGGGCACCGATACGGACCGCCCGCGTGCAGGACGCCGCGCGACAGCACGACGGGCGTGAGGGTGCAGTACGCGCCGCCGTCCATCACGACATCGATCTCCTGGACGACCAGCCGACCGTCGCGCATCACCCCAGTGCGGTAGTGGATGACCGCTGGGTGACGCTTGGTTGTCGCGCTCAGGTCCTCGTGGCGGTCGTAGATCATGCGCACGGGCTTGCCAAGCTTGCGCGCGAGCAACGCCGCATGCAGGGCGATCATCGACGGGTACTCCTCCTTGCCACCGAAGCCGCCGCCCGTCTCGGCCTGGATCACGATCGCCTCCGTATCGGTCAGCTGGAGCGCTCGCTTCAGGGCGCGGTGGATGTAGTACGGGCACTGGCATGAGCCGTGCACCGTCACCCCTCCGTCCGGCTGGGGAACGGCGATCATCGCCTGGTTCTCGATGTAGAGCTGCTCCTGGTGGCCGACCCGGTACGTGCCCTCGATCACGAGCTCCGCCTCGGCGAAGCCCGCACCCGGGTCGCCCTGCCGCACCTCGAGGTGGGAGAACTCCTCGGTTGACTCAAGCGGGTCGAAGGTCGCCGGCAGCCGTTCCGTCCGCACGCGCATATGGCGCTTCGCGGCTCGCAGCGTTTCGCGGTCGGCAGCAGCGAGCAGGCAGAGCGCCTCCGCCTGGTGGCGGATCTCACCGCCGACTGGTACCAGGATCGGCTGGTCGTCACGGATCAGGCTCACGACGTTGTCGCCGGGGATGTCCGCCGCGGTGACGACGACAACCCGGCCCCAGTCGAACGCATCGTCAAGGTCCAGCGAGAGCAGCGTCGCGTGCGGCTCGATCGAGCGGATGGTGGCTCCGTACCAGGCGCCGGGGAAGACGAGATCGTCAGCGTATTGCGCGAGCCCGGTGAGCTTGGCCGGCCCCTCGCGACGGAGCGGGCCCCGAGTCGCGATGCGCCCCGGCGTCGCACTTCCCGGCGGCACGACGAGCGCGTCCGGGGCGCCGATCTCGCGGGTTCCGGGGGGCAGAATGCGCGTCATCCGGCTCGCTCCTCCTGGGCGGACGATAGCACCGTCACGAGCGGCCCCGGCGCAGCGCGCGCCCGGGCAATGCGCCCGTATGCACACCGCCATCCACCACGAGCTCCCCATTGACCGCTACGAATTCAATCCCGTCGGGAAACTGGCGCGGTTGGTCATAGGTCGCGTTCGAGCGGACGCGGGCGGGGTCGAAGACCACCAGGTCGGCCCAGAAGCCGTCGCGCAGCAGGCCTCGCTCTGTGAGCCCCAGCCGCGCCGCGGGCGCGCTCGTCATCTTGCGCACCGCCTCTTCCAGCGAGAGGAGCTGCTCGTCACGCACGAATTGTCCAAGGATCCTCGGGAAGGAGCCGTACGTCCGTGGCGAAGGCTTATCGCCCAGGAAGGTGGAGTCGGTGCCGACCATGCCGACCGGGTGGCGCACAAAGTGGGGGAGCGTCTCGCTCCACGGCCCGCTGGTGACCTGCGCTACACCGAGATTCTCGGACAGCAGCAGGTCGCAGATCGCGTCGACCGGATCGCTGCCGGTCTCGTGCATGACCTCGGCTAGGGTGCGGCTCTCCCATTGCAGGTTGTCGGGCTGGGTGAAGGCGCCGAGGCGCAGATCGGCCCAGCCGGCCGACCCTGTGTAGGCCGTGCCGCGCGATGCGAGCTCTGCCCGCACGCGATCGCGCACCGCGTGATCGGCGATGCGCTCCTTGAGCGCGATCGGCCCTCCCGCCTGGACCCACTGTGGAAGCTGGATCAGCAGCCGGGTCGAGGCCCACTCGTATGGGTACGTGTCGAAGGTGACGTCCATTCCAGCGTCGCGGGCGTCGTCGACCAGGGCAAGCAGCTGCTCGGGACCCCCGGGGTGAGCTTGCCGGTGATAGAAATGGGTCAGGTGAACCGGCCCGTCGCCCCTGCGCCCGATCTCGATCGCCTCGCGGAACGGGTCGAGGAAGCGGTCGCCGAGCGCATAGCGAACGTGCGTGTGATAGAACCCGCCCGCCGATGCCGCCTCGGCGGTGAGTGCGGCCAGCTCATCGGTCGAAGCGAACGCGCCGGGTGGGTAGTCGAGCCCGCTCGAGACCCCGAAGGCTCCCTCTTCCAGGCCTTCGCGAAGCATGGCGCGCATGCGGGCGAGGGTGCGGTCATCGGCCGGAGTGTCGTCCCAGCCGATGGCGCCGATACGTAGCGCGCTGTTCCCGATCACGACGGCCACGTTCACGGCCTGGCCCCGGTCGTAGCGACCTATGTAGCTCGCGACCATGTCCCAGTCGTAGGCGATCTCCGGGCGGCCGTCGAGGCCGGCGTTGAGGTCGACGAACGCGGCCAGGTCCTCGTGGTCGGCGAACGGGGCGTAGCCATTGCCGTCGACCCCTATCACCTCGGTGGTGACGCCCTGCCGCACCTTGGGCTCGTGGCGCGGATCGGCCAGGATCACCAGGCCGCCGTGCGAGTGCAGGTCGATGAACCCGGGCGCGACGACCATCCCGCTGGCATCCACCGTCCGCGCCGCGTGGCCGGGGCGCCATTCGGCATCGGCCACGTGCAGGCGCCCGTCGATGCTCGCCACTGTCCCTTGGTGAGCCGGAGCCCCGCTGCCGTCGAGAATGGAGCCTCCCGTGACCAGCAGGTCGACGGCCGGCGGGTCGATCACCCGCCGTCGCTCCAGGCCTGGAGCTCGACGATGTTCCCCTCCGGATCGGTGACGTAGCACCACGTCACCTGCCTCCCATCGGCCGTCTCGACGGTGATCACCTCGCCGACGGCGGACCCGCCGGCTGTCATGACCTCTCGCTGTGCGGCGGGGACATCCTCGACCGCGAAGGCGATATGGCCCCAGCCGGGGCGATTGGCAGCGGGAGGGAGCGCGGGCTCCTCCCGGTCGTAGGCGTAGATCTCGAGCGTCGGTCCTTCGTCGCCGTGACCTGGCAGGCGGAGGTGCACGCCCCGCCATCCCGACCCCGGAACGCCGGACGCCGACTCGGCGACCGGACCGCGGTAGTCGCGCTCGGGTGGGACCGGTTCGCACCCGAAGAGGTCGATGTAGAAGCCCGCAAGCTGCCGCCAATCTCGTGCCACCAGGTTGGTGTGCCCGTATCGCGCCTTCATCGGGGCCATGTGGGGCAGTCTAATAGCCGGATGCAGGGAGACCGATCATTCGGCGCAGTGGTCCTGGCGGCCGGCACGTCACGACGCTTTGGCAGCCCGAAGCAGCTGGCGGTCGTCGACGGTCGCACCCTGCTCGAGCATGTCATCGGCGCCGCAAGGGCTGCTCACCTGGAGCCCGTGGTCGTGGTTGTGCCGGTGTGGCTGTCGCCTCCCGCCGGTCTCGACGACAAGTCCGTGCACTGGGTCCGGAACCCCTTCCCGGAGCGCGGCATGAGCCTTTCGCTGCGCCTTGGCCTCGGGGCGCTTGGGCCGGACACCTCGGCGGCAGTGATCCTGCTGGGCGACCAGCCGGGCATGCGGGCGGCCACGATCATGGCGGTGACGCGTGCGAGGGGTAATCGCCCGATGGTCGCCGCGTCCGCGGGCGGCGTCCTTGCGCCACCGGTGCTCATCGAGCGGACGCACTTCCACCTCGCCTCTGGCCTGACCGGCGATGTCGGGCTCCGAGACCTGCTGCGCGCGAGCCGGGACCTCGTCACGACAGTGCCGGTCACCGAGCACGCGGTGGACATCGACACCCCGGAGGACCTTGGTCGCATGGGCGCCCCCTAGAATGGCCGACGTGACCATCGAGCGGATCGCCAGCGCTGTCGTCGCCGAGGATGAGATCGCGCTCGAGTCGACGGTGCGGCCAAGGCGGCTCGACGAGTTCGCCGGACAGGACCGCATCAAGGAGAACCTGGCGATCCTGATCGACGCCGCACGCCACCGCGATGAGCCGGTCGATCACATCCTCCTCTACGGACCGCCCGGCCTGGGCAAGACGACCCTCGCCAACATCGTGGCGGCCGAGATGGGCGCCCAGATCCGGACTACCTCCGGTCCGGCCATCGAGCGCGCCGGCGACCTGGCCGCGGTGCTCACCGCGCTGAACAAGGGCGACGTGCTCTTCATCGACGAGATCCATCGCCTCTCCCACGTGGTCGAGGAGATCCTGTACCCGGCGATGGAGGACTTCGCCCTGGACGTGGTCCTTGGCAAGGGCCCCGGCGCCCGCACCGTCCGGCTCCAGATCGAGAACATCACCGTGATCGGGGCCACGACACGGGTGGGGAGCATCACCGGGCCGCTGCGCGATCGCTTCGGGGTGACCTATCGCCTCGACTACTACACCACGGACGACCTGGAGCGGATCCTCGTCCGGAGCGCCCACATCTTGGACGTGGCACTCGATCCTGCCGCCGCGGCGATCATCGCCGGCCGCAGCCGCGGCACGCCGCGCATCGCCAATCGACTCCTGAAGCGGACACGCGACTTCGCCCAGGTGCGAGGCGATGGCATCGTCACGGCCGAGCTGGCGACCGATGCCCTCGACCTGCTCGAGATCGACGATCGTGGGCTCGACGCGCTCGACCGGCAGCTCCTGCGCGCCATCGCCGAGCATCACGGCGGCGGGCCGGTCGGCCTGCAGACGATGGCCGCCACCATCTCCGAGCCGGTCGAGACGCTCGAGGACGTGATCGAGCCGTACCTGATGCAGATCGGGCTGCTGGCGCGCACCGCGCGCGGCCGGCAGCTGACGCCCGGGGCGTGGGAGCACCTCGGCATGACGCCGCCGGCGCGCTCGCCCGAGGCGCAGCCAGGGCTCTTCGACTAGGCCGATGTCCCCCGAGCTCGGCCGCTTCCTGGTCGTGATCGGCATCCTGCTGGTCGTAGTCGGCGGCCTAGCGATGGCCGGCATTCAAATCCCATTCGGACGCCTGCCGGGAGACATCTCGATCACCGGCGAGCACGGCGGACTCTTCGTTCCGCTCGGCACGATGCTCGTCGTCTCGATCGTCCTGAGCCTTCTCTTCAACCTCTTCGTGCGGCGCTGACCAGCCGGCCGTCAGCACACGCGGAAATGCCCCTCGCGGCGGCGCAGCCAGGACTACGATCCGCGCTGGCCACCGCCGGCTCCGCCCGGTGGGCCCGTACGGAGGAGGTTCACAGAGTGGACGCGACCGCCCAGCCCAGCACCCGCCGTGACGAGCCACCAGAGACGGGGCTCGCCGGCTACTTCCACTTCAGGGAACGGGGGACGAATTTCGGGACGGAGGTACGTGCCGGCGTCACCACCTTCATGGTGATGGCCTACATCATCTTCCTGAACCCCGGGATTCTGTCGGCTGCGGGACTCGACCCGGTCGCGGGAGCCGCAGCCACGGCACTGGTCGCCGGGATCATGACCATCGCCATGGGGATCGTCGGCAACTACCCGCTGGCCCTGGCCGCTGGCCTCGGCATCAATGCGGTGGTCGCCTTCACCCTTGTCCTCGGGAAGGGACTCACCCTTCCAGGCGCCATGGGCGTGATCGTGCTCGAGGGCATCGTCGTCACGCTGCTTGTCCTGGTCGGCCTCCGTGAAGCGATCATGACCGCAGTGCCGCTCGCCCTGAAGCGGGCGATCGGGGTCGGCATCGGACTCTTCATCCTCTTCATCGGCTTCGTGAACGGCGGGGCGATCGCGTCGCCGGAGGGCGGCGTGCCGCCAGTCGTGCCGGTGTTCCCGACCGAGCCTGCGCAGTTCGTCTTCTGGGCCGGCCTCGGCCTCACCATCTTCCTGTGGGTGCTGAAGATCCGCGGCGCGCTGATCATCAGCATCATCGCCACGACCGTGCTGGCCCTGGTGGTGGGCGTCGCGAAGATCCCCGCCGACTTCGTACTCGCTCCGGGCGCGAACACCTTCAGCACGATCGGCAAGTTCGACCTGGGCGACGTCTTCAGCAAGCTCGGCCTGCTGACGGCACTCCTCACCATTTTCGCGATCATGCTCACCGACTTCTTCGACACGATGGGCACCGTCACCGGCGTGGCGGCCGAGGCTGGCCTTGCGAACGAGGATGGCTCGGTGCCGGGGATCGGGCGGGTCCTCCTCGTTGACAGCGTGGCGGCCATCGCCGGAGGTGCCGCGGGCATCTCCTCGAACACCACCTACATCGAAAGCGCAGCGGGCGTCGCCGAGGGCGGCCGAACAGGCGTCACGTCGATCGTGACCGGCCTCCTCTTTCTGGCGGCGATCTTCCTCTCGCCGTTGGCTGGCATTGTGCCGGCCCAGGCGACGGCTCCCGCCCTGGTGATCGTCGGTTACCTGATGTTCACGCTGATCAGCGACATCAATGTGCGCGACATGGAGGACGGCATTCCCGCCCTCCTCACGATGATCCTGATGCCGCTCACCTACGACATCACCGTCGGCATCGGCGCCGGCTTCATCAGCTGGGTGGCGATCAAGGTCGTCAAGGGCAAGATGGGCGAGGTCCATCTCCTGATGTGGCTCGTCGCCGCGGCCTTCGTGGTCTTCTATGCGAAGGACTGGATCGCGACCTTCATCAAGTAGCGTCCTGTCGAGTCCGATGGCGCCCGGCCGGGCAACCCGGCCGGGCGCTACGCTGTCCGGGCCGATGACCCGTTCCGAACCTGCCGCGCGACTGCGGATCGCCGACTTCGACTACGAGCTGCCGCCATCGGCGATCGCGCAGGTCCCGATCGAGCCGCGCGACGCCGCACGCCTGCTGGTGCTGGATCCGGGGGCATCGTCGCCGGGCCGTCCGGCGCTCTCGCACCGCGTCTTCGGCGCGCTCGGAGAGCTCCTACGCCCCGGCGACCTCCTGGTGGTCAACGATTCGCGCGTCATGCGGGCGCGGCTGTCCGCAACGCGGCCCGGCGGCGGCGCAGCCGAGGTCCTGTTGCTGCGCCTGCTGAACGGGACCGCGAACCGGTGGGAGGCACTCGTCCGCCCGTCACGACGGATCGCACCCGGCGCGGTGATCACGCTGCGCAACGGTGACCTTGTCGAGGTGGGGGAGCGTCTTGCAGACGGAACGCGGGCGGTGCACTTCGCCCGCGACGCGCACGTGGTGATGGCCGCGGTCGGGGAGACGCCACTGCCGCCCTACATCCGCGACCGATCCAGCTCCCCGGGCCGCTACCAGACGGTGTACGCCGATCCTCCCGGCTCCGCGGCCGCCCCAACCGCCGGGCTCCACTTCACAGCCGAGCTGCTCCGATCGCTGGAGGCCGCGGGGGTGGGCCACGCACACGTCACGCTGCACGTGGGGCTGGATACCTTTCGACCACTCGAGGGGACATTCGTCGACGAGCATCACATCCATCGAGAGTGGTACGAGATCCCGCACGCAACGGAAGTCGCCATCGCCCGGGCCAGACGGGAAGGCGGCCGAGTGGTCGCGGTGGGAACGACCAGCGTGCGTGTCCTGGAGAGTGCCGGGCGTGGCCGGCGCAGCTCGGGTTGGACCGACCTCTACATCACGCCTCCCCACGAGTTCAGCGAGGTCGACGCCCTGGTCACCAACTTCCACCTGCCGCGGAGCTCACTGCTGGTGCTCATCACTGCGTTCGTCCAGGCTGGCATGCACGCTGCAAATCCGCTCGAGGCCCGTGACACCCTCCTGGCCGCCTATGGCACCGCGTTGGCACAGGGTTATCGGTTCTTCAGCTTCGGCGACGCCATGTTCATCGGCCGGACGCCAGCCGAGTGAGCGCGATCTCATTCACCTCGCGTGCGACGCCGATCGGACGGGCGCGGCTGGGTTCGCTGACCACCCCGCACGGCGTCATCGAGACCCCGCAGTTCATGCCGGTCGGTACCCAGGCCACGGTCAAGGCGCTGTCGCCGGGGGACCTTCACGCGGCAGGCGTCCAGGTCATCCTGGCCAACACCTACCACCTCTCGCTGCGGCCCGGCCACGAGCGGATCGCGCGCCTTGGCGGGCTGCATCGGTTCATGGGGTGGGATGGGCCGATCCTCACCGATTCAGGCGGGTTCCAGGTGTTCAGCCTCGCTCACCTCGGCAAGGTGGACGACGACGGCGTGACCTTCGCCAGCCACCTCGACGGATCCCCTCAACGCCTGACGCCCGAACGTGCGGTCGAGATCCAGGAGGCGCTGGGGAGCGATATCGCCATGGCCTTCGACCAGTTGGTGGACGCGACGCTGCCGGCCGCCGAGATCGCCATCGCCATGCAACGCACACACCGGTGGGCCGAACGATGCATCGATGCCCATACGCGGGTGGACCAGGCCTTGTTCGGGATCGTGCAGGGCGGGGTGGAAGCCGATCTCCGTCGGGAGAGTGTCGCCTCGATCAGCGCGCTGCCGTTCGACGGCATCGCGATCGGCGGCCTGTCGGTCGGGGAGAGCAAGGTGCAGATGAAGCACACGCTCGAGGTGGTGGCCGAGGCGCTCGCCGACGACCCGCGCGTGCGCTACCTGATGGGGGTGGGCTCGCCGCCGGACTTCTTCATCGCAGTCGAACGCGGGGTCGACCTCTTCGATTGCGTCCTGCCGACCCGCGTGGCCCGCACCGGACAGCTCTGGACAAGCACTGGCAGGCTCAACCTGCGCAATGCCCGCTTCCTCGACGACCCCGATCCGCCGGACAGCGATTGCCGCTGCGAGGCATGCCGCAATCATTCGCGGGCCTACCTCGCCCACCTGTTCCGCGCCGAGGAGCTGCTCGCCTATCGGCTCTCCTCGCTCCATAACGTCACCTATACTCAGGACCTCATGCGGCGCATCCGCCAGGCCCTCGACGACGGGTCGTACGG
>DATCQR010000243.1:0-1593 GCA_036569405.1 Candidatus Limnocylindria bacterium | reverse complement strand
GGTGGCCGGAGTCGAGGGCGTGGATTGCACCGAATGCTGCTGCTGCCTCCCGTCGCCGGGGCGGTCGGAGCTGAAGGGCACCACCACCACCTGGCGGACGACATTCTCGCCGCCGCCGCGCTGCCCGCTCATCAGCGGGTCATTGACGACTGGCATCATGCTGTCCGACCCTGCCGGGACGAAGCGGGACTTGACAGGATCGAAAAGGTCCTGGTTGACCTGGACTCCATAGAAGGCTGCCTTGTCGAGCGAGGTCGGGATGTATCCCGTCGCGTTGTACTCGAGGCGGAGGTCCGCGCCCATGCCGAGCAGGAAGATGTCCCGAAGGATCGCGCCGTTGGAGTCGTAACCGACAACCTCAGCGATCTGCGCGACCTTGCGGCGGCCGTCAGGCATTCGAGCCTGGTGCACGATGAGGTTGACTGCCGATGCAATCTGTGCCCGCACCGCCTCGAAGGGGATGTCGATCGAGGCCATCATCACCATGGTCTCGAGGCGGGACAGGGCGTCGCGCGCGGAGTTCGAGTGAATCGTCGACATGCTGCCGTCGTGGCCGGTGTTCATCGCCTGAAGCATGTCGAGGGCCTCGGAGCCACGAACCTCTCCGACAAGGATGCGATCGGGCCGCATCCGGAGGCTGTTGCGAAGGAGCTGGCGGATGGTCAACTCGCCCTTGCCTTCGACGTTGGCAGGACGATGCTCGAGCGCGATGACGTGAGGGTGGTCGATCTGCAGCTCGGCGGCGTCCTCGATCGTGATCACGCGCTGGTTGTGAGGGATGAAGCGCGCGATGACGTTGAGGGTCGTGGTCTTGCCAGACCCTGTGCCACCGGAGACAAGCACGTTCATGCGGCCGAGCACCGCCGCTTTCAGGAACTCGGCCATCGCAGGGCTGAGGCTGCCCTCCCGCGTGAGGTCGTCGATACCGAGGACCGCATCCTTGAACTTCCTGATCGTCAGCGCGGCGCCATGGATTGCAGCGGGTCTGATGATCGCGTTCACGCGGCTGCCATCGGGGAGCCGTGCGTCGACCATCGGGTTGAGGCCGTCGATGTGGCGGCCGGTGGTCGCGACCATGCGCCGGATCGTCTCCAGCAGCTGGTTCTCATCCTCGAAGCGGATGTCGGCCTTGGTCAAAACGCCGCGGCGTTCGATGAATACCTGGTCGGGGCCGTTGACCATGATCTCGCTCACGGAGCGGTCGTGGAGAAGGCTGTCGAGTGGGCCGTACCCGACGGCGGCTCGCAGGATGATGTCGGCGAGCGCGGATTTTTCTGCCGAGTTCAGGTTGATGCCCTCTTCGATGACGAAACGGTCGAGATGCGTGCGCACGGCACGCGAGAACGCGAGGGTGTCGCCGCTGGTCAGTCCGACGTCGCGGATCAGCGCCAGCCGATCGCGGAAATCGTTGGCGAGCTTGGTCAGGTCGCGCCCCTGCCGCGCTGCAGCCTCGACGACGTCGGAGCGGCGGCGGTGAGGCTGAGCCGAGTCGGTGGAAGTGGCCCACAGGTCGACATACTCCATGGCGAGCAACGCAGCCGAGGCGGCTACGGCGGGGATCACGCGCTGGCGCTCGGTCAGCCGGATCTTGAT
>DATCQR010000242.1:0-1540 GCA_036569405.1 Candidatus Limnocylindria bacterium | reverse complement strand
ATCGCCGCCTCCTCGCCACTGGCCTCGACCTCGTCTCGGCAGCGCTTGCAGATCGGGGCGAAGGGATGGTCGTTGATCTCGCAGCCGGCCATCACCGGCACCTCGGAGTCGAGGAGCTCGGTCATCGACCGCATCAGCCGGCTCTTGGCCTGGCCGCGCTCGCCCAGGAAGATCAGGTCGTGGCCGGAGATTACGGCGTTGGATACCTGCGGGATTACCGTCTCCTCGTATCCGACGATGCCGGGAAAGATCGGCCGGCGCTCGCGCACCCGGGCGAGCAGGTTGCGGCGCATCTCCTGCTTGACGGTCTCTCGCTGGTGGCCGGACGCGCGCAGCTCGGCGATCGTTCGAGGCTCGGTGGAGGACATTGAGCAGGAGTTTAGACTCACCATTCGATGCAGGGCCCCTACACGATGCGGCAGCGTTTGGAGGCCGCCAGGGCAGAGGGGCGGATCATGCTGGGCGGTCATCGTGGCAACCCGGCCGAGCATCCCGAGAACACGCTGGCCTCCTTCCGGTCGGCGATCGACGCCGGCTGCGACCTCGTCGAGTGCGACGTGCACCTGACGGCCGACGGCAAGCTGGCGGTGATCCACGATCACCTGCTCGAGCGGACCACCAACGGAACCGGATTGGTCGGCGCCCACACGCTGGCCGAGCTGCGCGAGCTTGATGCGGGCAAGGGTCAGAAGATCCCCCTGCTGGAGGAGCTCTTCGAGCTGGTCCGCGACCGGGTCGGGCTGGTGATCGAGACCAAGCAGAACCCGGTTCCCTACCCGGGCCTGGAGGAGAAGCTGGCAGCCGTGCTGCGCGAGAACGACATGGTCGAGCGGGTGAGCGTGATCTCCTTCCACCATCGCTGCATCCGCCATTTGAAGGAGGTGGCGCCCGAGCTCGACCTCGGGATCATCGACGCCTCCCGGCCGATCGACCCGGTGGCGATGCTGCGGGCATCCGGCGCCGACCTCTTCTCCTCCTACTACGCGACGCTCGACCCCGAGATGGCGGAGGAGATCCGCGCCGCCGGCGGGGCGGTCGGGGTCTGGACGGTGGACGACCAGCTGAGCACGATGTGGGCGCGCGCCTGCCATCCCGATTCCGTCTTCACCAACCGGCCGGCCGAGATCGGGCCCCTCCTGAACTGAAGGCGTGAGCGAGGAACGGCGGATCGTGACCGTGCTCTTCGCCGATGTGACCGGCTCTACCGCCATGGGCGAGGAGCTCGATCCCGAGGAGGTCCGCGCCCTCCTCGGGCGCTATTACGAGATCGCCAAAGTCATCATCGCCGAGCATGGCGGGACGCTCGAGAAGTTCATCGGTGATGCGGTGATGGCGGTCTTCGGCCTGCCGGCCGCGCACGGCGACGACGCCGAGCGGGCGGTTGCCGCGGCGCTGGCGCTGCGCGCCGGGGTTCGCGCGGACGGGCGGCTGCGAGATCGGCTGGCGATCCGCTTCGGTGTGTCCACGGGCGACGTGGTGGCGACGCGGGATCCGACGGCCCACGATTTCCTGGTCACCGGCGACGCGGTCAACGTGGCGG
>DATCQR010000241.1:0-2851 GCA_036569405.1 Candidatus Limnocylindria bacterium | reverse complement strand
CAACGTGCGCGTGCCACCATCGGCCGGCCATGCGGCTTCCGTTCTTCCCGCTCCACGTCGTCCTCTTCCCGCACCTGCCGCTGCCGCTCCACATCTTCGAGGAGCGCTATCGGGCCATGACCCGCGACCTCCTGGCCGATGGCTCTCCGTATGCGGGCCGGTTCGTGATCGGCAGCGGCGGCGACGAGGACGTGCCGCAGGGCTCTGTCGGAACCGTCGCAGAGGTGCGCCGCGCGGAGCAGTTCGCCGACGGCCGCTGGGCGCTGGTCGTGGTCGGCGCGGAGCGGGTGGCGCTGGGTGCGGTGGATCGGTCCGGGCCATATGCGCTGATCGAGGTGCAGCCCCTGCCGGAGTCGGTAGGAGACACCGACACCGCTGGGCGCCTGCTCCCGGAGGTGCAGGCCGCGCTGGATGCGTATCTCGACACGGTGAAACGCTTCGTGACGTCGGCTGCGTCTGTGGGGCGAGAATCGCAGGAGATCACCGACGTGGCAGCGTCCCTCGACGAGGTGCTCAAGCCGATCCGTCTCCCCGACGATCCGCTGGCTGCCAGCTATGCGGTGGCGGGGGTGCTGCAGATCGAGCTGAACCGCAAGCAGCAGCTCCTGGAGCTGCCTGATGGAGCAAGCCGCCTGGAAGCCGAGCTGAACCTGCTGCGCCGTGAGGCGCGCCTCCTGGCCGACGGGGCCATGCCGACGATCCGCCGCGAAGACCTTCGCTACCACCCCAATTGATCGCCATGACTCCTCGCCGCCTCGCCGCTGGCCTGGCGGTCGTGCTGCTGGTGGCTGCCTGCGCCCCCGCCGTCAGTCCATCGCCCAGCGCGAGCGTTCGCTCAAGCAAACAGCCCGCGCCGATCGAGACGCCATTCGGGACGGTCCTGCCGAGCGAGGTCGAATCGTCCGCACCGAGCGCGACGCCCGCCTCGGCGGGCACGGCCTACACCGTAAAACCGGGCGATACGCTCTCCCTGATCGCGCGCACCTGGGGGACGACCGTGCAGCAGCTTCAGGCCTGGAATGCCGCGTCCCATCCATCGCTCGTCACCGACCCGAACACGCTCCAGACCGGCTGGGTCCTGATCGTCGCCGGCGACCCGGGGACGACGCCGCTTCCCACCGTCGCTCCTACCACCAGGCCCACGCCTGCACCCAGCGGATGCCGGGCCGGCAACCGCCTGGCGGCGGGCGGGCAGCAGACCTTCACCACGGTCCCGAACGCCGGGCACGGGGTGGCCCTCACCCTGGACATGGGTGGCCGCCTCGACCCGGGGCTCGACATCCTCAACCTGCTGATCTCGAACCACGTCTGCGCGACCATCTTCCCGACCGGGGCCATGGCGCAGACCACCCAGGGCAGGCAGGTGATGGCGCTCATCAAGGCCCACCCGGAGCTGTTCGAGATCGGCAACCACACCATGCACCACTGTGACCTGGTGCGAGGTGGGGCAGGCTCGCCGACCACCGCGCCCTGTGCCGGGGTGACTCCGACCGCTGACTTCATCCGCAGGGAGCTGACCGATGCGGCGGCCATCCTGGCGCAGCTCTCGGGCCAGCAGCCGGTCCCGTACTGGCGCCCGCCGTACGGATCGGTGAACCAGGCGGTGCGCGACGCCGCGGCATCGGTCGGGTACACGAAGACCTTCCTGTGGGACATCGACACGATCGACTGGAAGCCGATCGCCGACGGGGGCCCGACAGCCCAGCAGATCGCCACCAAGGTGATCGGCAACGCCCGCGACGGGTCGAACGTCCTGATGCACCTGGGCGGCTACGAGACGCTCGCTGCCCTGCGGATCATGATCCCCGGCCTGCGCGACCGCGGCTTCCTGCTGACAAGCCTCTCCGACCTGCTGAACTAGGCGACCAGCCGGCGAATCGCCTCCAGGGTCTGAGCCGATGGCTCCGGCAGCCTCGTGACGGTGTCCGCGTGTCGCATCGCCCAGCCCGTGCCTGCGTCGACCGTCTGATCGTCGACGCCGCCATGCAGCCCGGCCAGCTCCATCTCGCCGTCCGGGCCGAAGTGGTACACGCCCAGCTGGGTGACCACGGCGGTGGGGCCGGCACCCGCCCACGACGGACGCACCCCGCTGCCACCAGGCCGGCGGTGGCCGGGCGACGTGACGAAATCGACCCGCTCGACGAATGTGCGCCTCGACTGGATCATGACGACCACCACTCGTTGCGCATTGAGGGCGATCTCGCAGGCTCCACCCGAACCCGGCAGCCGCACGCTGGGGCGGTCATAGGAGCCGATGACGGTCGTGTTCAGGTTGCCCCAGCGGTCGATCTGGGCCGCGCCCAGCATTCCCACCTCGATCCGCCCGCCCTGCAGGAAGCCGCCGAACAGGTCGCGCATGCTCATGGTGGCAGCCGCCCCCGACACGAGCGCCGGGTCGCCGATGCTGTCGGGCAGGCGGGTCGGCCGTGCTCCGACAACCCCGGACTCGTAGATCAGCTCCAGGTCGGGTGCCACCGACAGGCGTGCCAGGTTGGCGGCCGCATTCGGCAGGCCGATCCCGACGAAGACCGTGTGCACCCCTGCCAGCTCCGCGGCCGCGGCGGCGATCATCAGCTCGTCCGGCGTGGCGGCGCTCACCGGTAGCTCCCATAGTCGACGCTTCCCGAGGGGCGCGGCTCGGGGCGCAGCCCATCGACCCTCGCGGCCCCCAGCCGGTCGACATAGGCGGCCCGCCCATCCAGGCCGCGGACCCATTCGTCGAGCGGGTCGATTTCGTCACGTCGCCCGGCCACCGCCGGCCTGATGGCAGCGGGGTGCGTCCGTCGTGGGCGGGTGCCGGCCCCACCGCCGTGGTCACCCAGCTGGGCGTGTACCACTTCGGCCCGGACGG
>DATCQR010000240.1:0-12695 GCA_036569405.1 Candidatus Limnocylindria bacterium | reverse complement strand
CCCCCGCCACCGAACACCCGCCGACGAAGATCGCGAGCACCGCCACCAGAGCCTTCACTGCGTCACCACTATCGGGATGTAGTAGCCACCCAACCTCTGGTGATCGAACCAGCGAATGCCGTACGACTGGAGGTTGAAGGTCTCGGTGTAGCTGCCGGGCGCGGGCGATCCCTTCAGGCCGAAGGTGAAGCGACCGACCCCATCGGGAGGCACGCTGGCGGCATCCACCAGCGTCGGCATCCAGCTGTACGGCCAGTCGCCGGCCTGGAACGGGGAGGCGTGGGACGCGGGGTTCCAGGTGGTCAGCGCAGTCCGACCAACCGTCCCGCTGGATCGCCAGGTCCGGCCGCCGGTGTTGCGGAACTCGACCCAATGGATGATCGTCCATCCCCGGCGGATCACCTCGGTGCCGCCGTTGCTCTCGCGAACGTAGCCCGCATCGAACGGGATACGCCCTGGCCAGGTCGTCCATCGGCGCTCGGCGAGCGGGTCGGCCGGCTTGTACGCCTTGGCCGTGGAATTCCAGACGAGCAGCTCGAAGTGCAGATGCGCTCCGTAGCAGAGGCCACTGCAGCCGGATCGCCCGATGCGCTGGCCGGCGTAGACGGCCTCCCCGACCCAGACCGAGGTCCCGCCATCGGCGGCGCTGGCCAAGTGGTAGTAGAGGGTCTGCCGGCCATCGGCGTGCTTGATCTTCACGAAATTCCCGAATGAGCCGAATTGCGTCGTTCCGAAGCCGGCCTCGAAGTCCACGACCGTCCCGTCCTTGGCTGCCGCGACCTCGCTGCGCAATGCCATCGGATAGTCGACCCCGGTGTGCTGGTCGTACACCCGCCCCCAGTGCGGCTGCCCGTCATTCCAGACCTGCCCGGTCCAGTCGAGCTGACGGTTCAGGGTCCGATCGCGGTCGACCCCGTAGCTCATCGTCACGTTCGGGTCGTAGAACGGGAGGGTGTAGTCGTCGGTGGCGAGGACCGATCCGCCGCCGATTGCCAGGATGGCGAGTTGAAGGAGGACCGATGCCGCCGCGCGGCGTACCAGGCCGTTCATGGCATGCACTCCGCCGAAGCGGCAAAGCCGGCCGGCTCGTCCGAGACGGCCAGCACCGACCCGTCAAGGTCCAGCGCCAGCGCTTGCTCCGCGCGCCGGATGAGCACCGAGGATCCATCCGGTCCAAAGCACGGCTGCGACCCGGCGCCGATACGCCGGGCAGCGGGACCGGGCAGGTCGACGACATAGATCCCCTCGCCGGTTCGCTCGAACGCGATACGGCCATTCCCGGCAACCGCGACATTGACAGCCCCGAGGCCGAGATCGACCAGAAGCCGCTCGCCCGCGCCCGTGAGCCGATGGACCACGGTCCCATCCGTTTCGTGCGCCACGATGGCCAGGTCGCCGTCGTCGAGTGGGAAGGCCCCATAGACCAGCTCCTCCTCCGACAGTCGCATGACGCTGCCGGTGGCCGGCTGCAGGCGCACGAGGCGCGACTGGTACGGCGCCTCGACAGACGGAACGGCGAGCACCAGGAGCGATCCATCGCCCTCGATGACGGGGGAGCCAATGAAGGGGCCATCGGCCAGGAGCGCGCTCCGGCCGGAAGGAGCCTCGACCCGCCACAGTGCGCCACGACCGTCGATCACCGCCAGCCAGGTGCCATCGGCGGCGAACGATGCCGCCAGCAGGCCGGGCATCGCGATGCGGAGCTGCTCGCCGTCGATCTCCGCCAGCGTGAGCGATCCGGACGCCTCGCCCAGCTGGTCGGCAAGCGCGACCTCGGTGCCATCTGCCGAGACGGCCAGCAGGCGGATGCCGGTGGTGGATGCCTTGACCTCTACCAGCGTTGAGCCACCGACGGGCCGCTGGGTCAGGTGGATCGCCGATCCCGCCCGCTCGGCGTCCGCCGCGCTCACGCGCGTCACGCCGGGCGGCACCTCGGCCGAGGCGACCCCGATGGCCGCGAGGGCGAGGATGAGGGGAACGGCGAGGTAGACGGCAATGCGCGGATTGCCAGCCGGGTTGCGGCGCGCGATGGCGCCATGGGACGCGGACATGGAGACCTCCCGTAGCGTTGAAAAACGACCAATGACGACAAACGCTCCGGTGGCGACAGACCTCCAGTGATGAGATGACGACGCCTGCGAGCCTAGTCACGGCCGCTTACCGCAGACTTATCGCGAGGTGAACGTGGTCATATGCCCCCATCCCTGATGCTTCCGATGTGGCTCGGCCTTGGCGGGCTCCTGCTGCTGGCACTCGGCCTCGCGCTCATCCGTCGCTCAGGGGCCCGACTCGCCATCGGCCGGCGGCTGGCAGGCGCTCGACAGCTGCGCGTCGGAGAGCTGCTCGACCTTGCGCCGAGCGATCCCCTGCCGCGTCGACCGGTGCGCGTCCTTGGCCGCATTCGGTGTGCGGAGCCGATTGTCACCTCGCAGGACGACCGGCTCGTCGCCTTCCATCGCGACGTCGAAGTCGCAATGCCACGCGGCGGCTGGAGGAGCATCGAACGGCTGCGCGAGACGCGCTCATTCGAGCTGTGGGACCACGACGGAGCTCTCCAGGTCGATCCTGCCCAGGCAGCGGAGCCGCTGATCGTGCTGCCACACGTGTGGTCAGGGTCGGTCGAGGAGCTGGACGAGACCTACGCCGATGGCCTGGCGCGGGTGGCTGCCGAGCAGGGTTCTCCCGGCCTTGCCCGATCCACGACCCGGATGGTCAGCGTCGTGGATCGATTGCTCCTGTTGGCGGCGGTGACGCGGGACGCGGAAGGGCACGTTGCCCTGGCACCACCGCGAGGCGGATACGTCGTCAGCGCGCTGGAGCTGGACGACGCGATGCGGCTTCTTGGCGGCCCCCACCCGCGGCTGATGCTGGCTGGAACAGCATCGGTGGCCCTCTCGGTGCTGCTGCTGGCAGCCGCAGTACTCGTGGCGGTCGCCGGGCTCGCCGCCGCCTGACCGGGCAGACGCGTTCCTGGCCAGGCATTGCCGGCCGGCGAGTACGGGGGCGACGGGGTACGAACGGGGCATCGAGGCCGCTGCTACCCAGTTCTACCATCCGCTGCACGGGACTTACCAGAAGTTCCAATGACTCCAGAGCAGGAGCGGAGAGTTGGCGCACACAGCTCGCGACAATGCGGAGGGCCGGGAGGCGCTGGTCAGCGTCGCCCAGGCCGCTGCCCTGCTGGGCGTGCACCCCAATACGGTCCGCTCCTGGACCGACGCGGGGAGGCTCCCCGCATACCGGATCAACGCACGCGGCGACCGGCGCTACCGGAGCGGCGACGTCGAGCGGCTCCTGGCCGAGGGCACTGCGTCGGATGCGCCGCCACTCGTTGAACGGCGTGCCGACGCCGAGCTGGGGGTGCTCGCCCGACTGACGGGATCCGGAGTCTCCGCCAACGCCACCGCGGTCTGTCGGATCGCGGTCGAGGCCCTGCGTTCACACCTTCGCATCGCGCGGGTTGCCGCATATCTCATCCGGGAAGGAGGCGACGGCCTCCTTCAGCTCGAGACCCACGCCGGATACCAGGTCTCGCCTCCCGACACCCTCGATCCCGCGGGCGGCGACCAAGGAGAGGAAGGCAACCCGGTTGCCGACATCGTGGTCGGACCCCTCCGCCGCCAGCTCGCGCTGCGGGCCGGCGGTGAGATCGTGGGTGCGCTCGTCCTCGAGGACGACCCCGATGGTCCCCTGGCCGCCGTGGCGCTTACCTTCCTGCGAACCGTCGCGACCGCAGTGGCTGCCAATGTCCTCACGGCGCGCGCTCTTGGTCGCGCCAAGCGCGAGGTCACGCGATCGCGGGCCCTCCGTCACGTCGCCCAGGAGCTCGCCGGTCAGCTGGATCTGACCACCGTTCTGGATGACATCGTCGACCGCACCCGAACCCTCTTCGACGCCGACAAGGCTGGGCTGTGGCTGGTCGAGGAGGGTGAGTTCCCGTTCCACGTCGCAGCCGGGCGGGGCCTTGGCGACGACTTCCTGGCGACCACTCGCCGGCTCACCTGGGACAGCGCCGCGGTAGGCGTCCAGGCGGCTCGGGAGCGCCGCAGCATCGTCGTCCGCAACGCCGACAGTCGGTCCGCCGTCGGCGCTCTGCAGGAGGACTATCAGCGGGAGGGAATCAAGACAGCCTGTCTCGTGCCCCTTGTCAGCCATGACCAGTCACTGGGCGTCATCGGCCTCTACCACACCCGCGACCGGGAATGGCCAGATGACGAGGTCGCCCTGGCGCAGTCATTCGCCAACCAGGCCGCGGTGGCCATCAGCAACGCGCGCCTGTACCGCTCGGTGGCCGACCAGGCCGCCCGCATTCGATCGATCCAGGACCTCTCATCCAGGCTCAATCGCCTGACCGATGTACAGGCGATCGCCGATGCGATCGTCGCGGAGGCGAGCACCCTTGCCGCCTACCACGACATCCGGGTCTACGTCGTGAACTGGGAGGAGGGCTTCTGCGAGCCGGTCGCCTACACGGATCGGCTGCTGGGTGAGGGCGACTTCCATGAGCGCCTGAAGGTCGCCATCGGCGACGGTTCGTTCACCGGCTGGGTAGCCGAGCACGGCGAGCCGCTGCTGATCAACGACGCGCTCAATGACATGCGCGGCCACACCATCGAGGGGACCGACGACATCGAGGAGTCGATGCTGGTTGTGCCGATGGTGTTCGAGGGTCACTCCGTCGGCGTGGTCGCCCTCTCGAAGCTCGGCAAGGACCAGTTCAGCAACGACGACCTGCAGACGATGCTGATCTTCGCCGGCTACGCGGCGCAGGCAATCGCCAACGCATCGGCCTATGAGCGCATGGAGCTGCAGTCGACCGAGCTCGCCCGCCAGCTTCAGTCACAGCGCCGCCTGCTTGAGATCAACGAGCGCCTGCTGTCGAGCCTCGACCAGCAGCACGTGCTTGACACGATCGCCGACGGCCTCCGCTCGGTGGTCCACTACGACAATCTGTCGATCTACCGCGCCGACCACCAGAACCGCGTCATGGTGCCCGTCCTGACGCGGGAGCGGCATGCAGAGCAGGTGATGCGCTACCTCGCACCGTTCGGCCGCGGCCTGATGGGCTGGGCGGTCGAGCACGCCGAGCCGGTGATTGCCAATGACGCCCTGAACGACCCACGGGCGATGCAGATCCCTGGCACGCCCCCCGACCCGGAGGCGCTGGCGATCGTGCCGCTGGTGAGCGACGGCGAGGTGATCGGGTGCATGAACATCTCCCGCATCGGCGGCGAGGAGAATTACTTCAGCGAGCAGGACTTCGAGCTGGTCAAGCTCTTCGCCGGCCAGGCGTCGATCGCCCTGCGCAATGCCGATACGCACCACGCCGTCAGCGAGCGAGCCGACACCGATGCACTGACCGGGCTGGGGAACCACGGATCCTTCCAGCGGACATTGGGCGCCCTGGCCCAGGACTTCGCCGCCGAGCACGGAAAGGGCCGCGGAAAGGGAGCGCGCGCCAAGCAGCGCCCCATCTCGCTCCTCATGATGGACCTCGACTCCTTCAAGGGGTACAACGACCGGCTCGGCCACCCGGCCGGCGACGCGCTGCTGCACGCGGTGGGGACCGCCATCTACGGCGCAGCGCGGAGCGACGACCGGGTGTACCGATACGGCGGCGATGAGTTCGCCCTGGTTCTTCCGGCGGTCGATGCCGTCGCGGCCGCAGCAATCGCCGAGCGGGCGCGTCAGGCGGTCTCGCGACTCACCGCTGACGACGCTTCGCCGGTCACCATCTCGATCGGCGTCGCGACGCTGCCCGGCGACGCCACTGACAAGAATGAGCTGATCGCCGCAGCCGACGTCGCCCTCTACCATGGCAAGCAGTCGGGCGGCGACCGGGTCACGCGCGCCTCGGAGGTTCCAGGCGAGATGCGCGACCTCCGCGACACCCTCGACCGGTCGGCGCGCACCGCGCTCCTCCGTCCCGACCAGGGGACCGGGGCAGAGGCCGCGCACGCGCGTCGCGGCTCGGGGACGCCGATCATCTCGACCGAGGAAGGCGTGATCGACGCCCTCCTGGCCCTTGCCCATTCCATGGACATGCGGGATCCGGCGGGACGGGGCCATGCCGACCGGGTGGCCCTCCTGTCGGGCAGGCTCGCAAACCAGCTCGGCATCCATGCCCAGCAGCGCACCGACATCGAGCTCGCAGCTCGACTGCACGCGCTCGACCTGGTCGGCACCGCCGAGTTCGAGTCGATCCGCTCGCTGCGCCCCGCGGCGGTACTCGTCCGCCAGCACCGCGCCGGGATGAACCCGAACGAAGCCCTGATCGGTTCCCAGATCATCTCGGTCGCCGATGCCTACGACTCGTTCCTGAGCGGCGTGGAGGGGAAGCGGCGAGGCCGCGCCACAGCCCTGGCCGCGCTGCGCTCCGCGATCGGGACCCGCTATCGGGCCGAGGTGGTTGAGGCGCTCGGGGCGCTGGTAGCGGCTCGCACGGACGGTGGTCAGCAACGGCGGCAGGGCGACCGGCAGGCTCGCGAACGGGGAGCTGCCTGACCCGCCCAGGTCCGCGCCGGGCGCTATCATTGCGCCTCCCATGCCGACCACCCCATCGGACGCTGCCCGCCTGCGGCGGTCCACCCCGAAGCGGCATCTCGTCGCGATGTCGGCCCTACTCCTGATCGTCGGCGGCTGCGCAACGCCGTCACCTACACCGACCTCCAGCCCAAGCCCGATCCCGACAGCGGTCCCAACTCCCACCCCGGAACCAACCCCGCAGCCGACCCCGATCTTCAGCAACGTTCCCGATCCTGCGCTGGTCGCGCTGATCCCGACCGAGGCGGCCGGACGCGCGGTCCAGATCCCGGCCATCACCGAGTTCGGGATCACGCCCGGTGACATCGGCGAGGTGTACGGCGAGATCGGCACCCGGTTCCGCTCCCTCCAGCTCGCGTACATCTCGCGACCGCGTCTCTCGCTGTATGCCATGCGCCTGAACCCGCCGACGGTGCGAACCGTGGACCTCGAGCCCTACCTGGCCGCCGCCGGCGAGTACGTCGGGATCGCCGGGCTGCATCGGGAGCCATGGACCCTCCAGATCGTGGCCGGGCACGTGGTCTGGGGACGCCCCGAGGACAATGCCACGCTCCCCGGCACGCGCGTCTACAGCTGGGCGGTGGACGACCTCGTCTTCCTGATGATCGGGACCGACGAGGCTCAGAATCTCTCCATGCTTGCCGGCCTGCCCGGGGAGGCGCCGCCCACGCCAACGCCGGCGCCCTCGACCAGCGGGAGCCCGAACGCGGGGCCGTCCGCCTCATGACCGATCGCGGAGCGTGGGACGACGACGCTCGCGACGACCGCCTCTCGCGCAAGCGCGACCGGCTCGCCCGGCTCCTCTCGGTCGCCTCGATCCTCTACGCCCGCGGCAGCGGTGAGACCGGGGTGCCGGTCGCCGAGATCGCCGACCTGACCGGCATGACCACACGCACGGTGTATCGCGACATCAAGGCCCTGGAGGAGGAGCTGGCGATGCCGATCTTCCAGGCCGGCAAGGGACGCTACGGGATCGAGAAGAAGTACTTCCTCCCGCCCCTGCACCTCTCCCTGCCGGAGGCGGTCGTCCTCTTCCTTGCGTCGCGCCTGATCGCCCGCTGGTCCGATGCGTACGACCAGGCGGTGGTCAGCGCCTTCACCAAGCTGGCGGACCTTCTTCCACAGCCGATCGCGCGGCACGTCGCGGCCACGATGCTGACTGTCGGCCAGGCGGAGCCGAACGACCAGTTCGTGCGCAACTTCGCCCACGTTGCCCAGGCGTGGGCTGATGGGCGGGTGGTCGAGTTCGAGTACGAGCCCGGCGAGGGCGAGCGTCGCAGCGCGCGCGTGCGCCCGTATTTCCTGGAGCCCGATGCCGCCGGGCGCAGCGTCTACCTGATCGGCTTCGATGAGACGGTGAACGCGATGCGGACCTACAAGGTGGAGCGGATCAGCAGCTCGACCCTGACGGCGGATAGCTACCAGATCCCCGACGACTTCGACCCCGACCGTTGGCTCGCCCACTCGTGGGGGATCTGGTCGTCGGACACGACCGCCACGGCGAATGTGCGCCTGCGGTTCGATGCCTCCGTCGCGCACCGCGTGCGGGAGGCGGTCTGGCACCGCTCCCAGCGCCTCACCGAGCTGCCCGATGGCGGCGTCGAGCTGGCGGTGACGGTGGCTGGGATCGTCGAGATTCGACCCTGGATATTGTCGTGGGGCGATGGCGTCGAGGTGCTCGAGCCGCCTGAGCTGCGCGATGCTGTCGCGCGGGCGCTCCGCGGCGCCGCCGCGCGCTACCAGGGATGACCTCGTCGCAGGTCGAAGCCGAGCTCAAGTTCACCGCCCGCTCCGAGCGCCCACTGGAGGAGCTGGAGCGAGCGACAACGCTTGGCCCAGCACACCTCGGTCTCGCGCGGACCATCGCCGAAGTGGACCGATACCTGGACACGGCCGACCTGCGCCTGGCTGCCGCCCATTGGGCATGCCGGCTGCGGTCGCGTGACGGGCGCACGATCGTCTCGCTGAAGGGGCCCGCTCAGCATGCGGCCGGCGACATGCTTCACCTCCGACCCGAGGCCGAAGGGCCGGCGGATTCCGCTCTCGATGCGCGCGCCTGGCAGCCATCAGCGGCGCGTGACCAGTTGCTCGCCATGACCGGCAGCGCTGCCCTCGTGGAGCGGTTCAGCCTCGAGCAGGAGCGCACGGAACGATCCGTGAGCGTGGACGGAACACCGGTCGGTGAGTTGTCGCTCGACCGGGTGGGGGTCCTGCATGACGGGATCCAGATCGGCCGCATGACGGTGGTCGAGCTCGAGCTGGACCCCGGCGCGCTGGCCAGGGGCTTCGACCATGCGCCGCTGTCGCTGGCGCTGTCTGCGGTTGACGGCCTCGTCGCGGACCCGTCCAGCAAGCTCGAACGAGCGCTGGCGATGCTGTCCGGGGTCTGAGAGGCCTCAGTCACCCAGCGGCAGGCGGAGGATGAGCGCCAGCGTCGGGCGCGGACGGGGCTCCGGGGCGAGCAGGGAGGCGCGCAGCCACCCATCGCCCGCCGGGCCTGCCCGATGCCGGGCGCTCAGCTGTCGCGCCGAGAGGCCATCGATCCCGAGGGCTGCCAGCGCCTCGGCCACCAGCGTCCCATCGCCGACGTAGGCACGCCCCACGGTGACGCGGTCTCCGGGGGTCAGGATCGCCTCGAGCCAGCGTCGACGAACGCCGAACGACCTCGCCACCACGGACTGGCCCCCGCTCCACAGCAGGTCGCCGGCGACATAGGCGGGGTGTCCAGGCCTGCCGTCTCCCGCCAGCCTTGCTCGCAGCAGCTCAGGATCCGGACGTCCGGCGTCATCCAGGACCAGGAGCGTCCCGTCGAGCACGACCCCATCCTCGGCCAGCTGCTCGGGCATCGGGATCAGCTCCGGGAAGGCGGCGAGGGCGTCGGCCATGCCTGCGACCTGGAGACGAAGGCTGCCGTGCTCGCAGAACGCGATGGCACGAGCGCCCGGCCACCACGGCTCGAAGAGATAGCCGGGGTCGTCGAACGGGGCGTCGACCACCATCGCCTGCATCAGGGAGATGCGGGACGGCAGACGTCGAGCGGGCGAGTCGCTGCTTGGCGGGACCGGGAGCGGAAGCTGCTCTGCCGTCACGCGAACGGCTAGGCGCTCTTGCGTTGTCGCGGCCGCGCGGCCTCGTCGACGGCCGCAGCCTTCCGGGGCCTGGCTGCCTTCGGGCGAGGCCTGGCGGGCTTGGCGGCAGCCTTCGCAGCCTTCGCCGCGGGAGCCTCGCTGCCCTTGGCAGTGGCACCCTCACGCCGAGCTTCGCGCGCGCTGGCCACGCTCGCCTCGAGAGCTGCCATCAGGTCGCCGATGCGAGTCGGCTCGACTTTCTGAGCCGGCGCCGGGGCCTCTCCCGCAACCTTGGCCTCGATCACGGCCATCAGCGCCTCCCGGTAGTTGTCCTTGTACTCCTCCGGCTTGAACTCCCCGGTCATCGAGGCGACCAGCTGCTCGGCCATCTTGCGCTCGGCTGGCCTGACCTCGATCTCCTCGTCGGGGATGTCCAGCTCCTCGAGGGAACGGATCTCGTCGGGCCAGTGGAGCGTCGTCAGCAGCATCGTCTTGGTATACGGGTTCAGGGCGGCGAGCTGCTCGCGATCCTTGAGGACGATCTTGCAGATGGCGGTCTTGCCCTGCTCGGCGAGGACCTGGCGCAGCAGCTCGAACGCCTTGCGACCGATCGGGTCCGGCTCCAGGTAGTAGGCCTGCTTGACGAACTCGACCCCCTGCCCCTCGCGGTGTGCGTCGACGAACATCTCGATCTCGATGGCGCGGACCGTCTTGAGCGGGACCGACTCGATGTCCTCATCGGTCACGACCACGTAGCGCCCCTTTGCCCATTCATACCCGCGCACCGTGTCGGAGCGCGAGATGACCTCGTCATCGGCGGGGCAGTAGACCTTCATCTGGATGCGGCTCAGGTCGGTCTTGTGCAGCAGGTTGAAGCCGATGCCGCCCGTCTCGGTCGCCAGGTAGAGCTTGACCGGAATCGTCACCAGCCCAAACTGGATCGCGCCGCGCCACATTGAACGTGCCATGCGCAAGATCCTACAACGGACGGGCAACGAGCCCCGACCTCGACGAAAGGACGCGGCTCCGGCAGGACCATCACGCCATTGGCCGGCCATCGCCCGACCGCGAGACTCCCCGAATGATGCCCCTAGAGGACCTGCGGCCCCTCCGGCCCCGTGATCGCCACCAGCGCACTGACCTCGTCGCGGTCTCCCTGGCTGAGCCGGTAGCGGTGCTCGATCGGCACCGAGCGCGACAGCATCGCGCTCACCGGGCAATAGGTCGTCGCCGAGAGCTCGACCGCTCTTCGCAGCGCCTGCGGGTCGACATCGCCCGTCACCTGGTGCTCGACCACGATGTGCGTGTAGACCTGCGGGTGCTCGTCGGACATCTCGCCGGTAACCGCGATCCGGTAGCTCGCCGCCGGCTGCCGCTTCTTGCGCAGGATGCTGCCGACGTCCATCGAGGTGCACGCCGCGAGGGCGGCCAGCACCGATTCGGTCGGGCTCGCACCGGCACGATCGGCGGCTGCGTCAGCGGTGTCGAAGATCAGCCGGAAGCCGGTCCCGGTCACCACGTCGACGCGCATCCCCTGCCCCGGATCCACCACGGTGGCCAACGCGGTGAGCGTGGTGGGCATGCCGTGAGCCTACCAGCCGGAGAATCCCGGTGCGCCTGATCCACCCGGTGGTCGTTCGTGGCATGCGGACCAACGCCCTTGCCGTCGCGCTTGGCATGCTGGTCGTGGGGGGAGTCGCGGTCGTGCTCATCGCGCTCATGCCGGCCAGCCGAGTCGCCCCGATCGCGCTGCTCGGCCTGTCCGCGGCCCTTGGCCTCGGGGTTGGGGGAGCCATGCTCTGGCGGGAGGCGAGGGCGAGCCACCGCCGCCGCAACGAGATCGGCGACGACATTGCACGGCTGCTCGCCCCGGCCTTCGACGACACGTACACGCTGGTGCTGGCCCCGCGCCTGCCAGGCGTTCCCGCTGACCTTGCCGCTCTGCTCGTCGGACCGGCTGGAGTGCGAGCCCTGATTGCGCGGCGCTGGCACGGTCGGTACCGGGTCCGCGGACGAGGATGGGAGCTCGACACGCGCTCACGCGCGGGCTGGATCCCCACCTTCACGAATCCCTCCTTCGACGCCGATGCCGTGGCGGACGCGGTGACGCGATGGTCACGGACCGCGATCAACGACCCCAGCATCCTCATCACGCCAGCGATCGCCTTCCCGCGACCCTATTCCACGGTGGTGCTGGAGGAGCCGGCCGGCGAGATCGTGACCACCGACAACGCCCCGTGGTGGGCGCAGGGCATCGGGCGCGTCCAGCGTCTGGATGCCCCGCGCGCGGCGCGCTTCGTGGAGGCGGTCCTCAGCGCCTCCGAGGCCGAAGCCATGGCGGCCGCCCAGCGGGCAACGCCCCGGGTCGCCTAGCCCTTCGCCGTCTCGTCGGCCAGCTCGCCGGTCGTGGCGATCCGTTCGGTCACACCGCTTGCGCCGCGGGCCAGCAGGATGCGACCGCTCGCCTGGGCCGCGAAGAGCTTCTCGACCGTCGCCAGGTCATCGATATCCGCGGGAGTCTTGTCGTCGCGGATCCGGACGATCCGTGGGAAGCGCATCGCGAAACCACTCTTGTGGCGCATGCCGCGCATGAGCCGATCGAACGCGATCTCGACCACCACCTCGGGCACGACCGTCCGGTAGCGGCCGAAGTCGCGCAGCGTGATCTCCTTGAAGTGCTGGGTCATGGTCGCGATCTCCGCATCGGTCAGGCCGGTGTAGGCCTTGCCGATGGTGAGCAGCGCCTCACCGTCGGGGCCTCGCACGGCGAACGTGTAGTCGGACAGGACGCCGCGACGCTTGCCGTGTCCCCACTCCACCCCCACCACCACGCAATCCAAGGTGGCAAGCGCCTTCTTGAGCTTCAGCCAGCCCAGCCCGCGCCGCCCCGGCTGATAGGCCGATGCGGGGTCCTTCACCATCAGGCCCTCATTGCGTCGCTCCCGCGCGTCGTCGAAATGGGCCTCAACCTCTTCGGCCGAGCGCGCTGTGGCGAGCTGCGAGTACAGGAAGCGCTCAGCGCTACGCTCCGGCAGGTGCAGCTCCTCCAGCGCGGCCCGACGCTCGCGCAGCGGCGTTTCGAGC